>CAZJZM010000023.1:0-10512 GCA_964550485.1 Microcaldota archaeon
CATAGATTCGAAGGAGGGCATAGCAAAGACGAATACTATGATAGTTCTTGGTTGAACCCAAATGGAAGACGAGTCAGCGATGATCAAGAAATATAACGGCATCTACTTATCCATAATCATGCGCTACAAGGACTACATAGAGGAGCATGAGGGGCTGTATATTGCCGATCTTCCAAAGCTAGTTACCCCTGCAGACAGCAGTGTCGCATCGGTCGCAAGTGGCATAATGAACAGTTTTCCTTCATATACCTATGAAAGGGATTTCCTGGAGGCCGCGAGGCTCGCATATCTCTACATAAAGGAGAAAATAACCGCCGTAAGCCTTCCCATACAGTTCTGGCAGAAGCCCAGCGAGACAATAACAAACTGCGCCGGAGACCCTTTTGACATGGCGGTGCTTCTCTGCAGCATCCTGGTCGCTCTGGGAAACGTATCTACCAAGATAATCATAACGCTAAGCGACGGCAAAAGGGATTTTCTTGTCTATTCCGAATATAATGAGGAATTGATTGTGATAGACCTTGAAAGAGGAATCACAAAAGCCCAGAGCAGAGAGGAACTCCTGAGCAGATTAAAGATAGGCACAGATCCTGAGCTTAGCGCATACGAATTCAACGACAAAATGTATACGAATATAATATAAGGATTATCTCCTTCCCACTCTCCTCTGCTTTTTCATCCTGTCTCTGTGAGCCTTGTTGAGCTTCGCGGCCTTCACTACCTTCCTGTAGCTTTTTCCGACTCTCCTCGTCTTCTTTCTTACGGTTCTTTGCATGCAATCGGTATGATATAAGACAGCAAACTTTATAAATAGCCCCAAAAAGTCTAATTAGGAGAACGGAACAACTAAACAGGAGAGAGGATTATGGCAACAGCCAAAAGAAGCTTCGTTACGCTAAACGAACTAATCAAGGACACCAATAATCACTTAATTGGTGAGCTAAGCGATTTAAGGAGGAAACTTGTCGAAGGGCACAGAGATTCTGCAATAGACCTAGCAATTCAATTAGTTTCCCAATATGGCTTTACAAAAGAAGACCTAAATCCACTGATATCCTACTGCCTAACGAAATACTTCAAACGCCAAGGATTAAATGGCATCGAACTTGCGGTCCTTGTTCCACATGAAACAGAAGAACTGCTTGCAATATTATTGCCCGTAAGAAGGGGCTACTAAATCCTACTTCTATTGCACGCTTCTTAAGTCTACTTCATCCAGTTTCCTATTCCCTTCTGCTTTGCGGCTGCGTTTATCTCATTGTTCTTTTCGGTGAATTTCCTTATCCTGTCAGGAGAGAACTCATGCTCGTCGCACATGAACTTTATCAGCGAATCCGGATCTGGTTTGCTGTTCTGCAGCAGTTCATCAAAACTTTTCTCATCGAATTCTTTCACATCGGGCTTCTCAAAGACATCAAGGACCTCGTGCGGGTCGGCATCAAACTCTGCGCCGTATTTTTCCTTCACATAACTAACAATTCTATCGACATCCTTCTGCTCAGTCACTATCTTCAGCGCTGTCTTCGGCCCCACCTTCTCTATCCCCTCATTGAAGTCCGTTCCCATGAGTATTCCAAGGAGTATCAGCTGTCTCTGGCTTATCTTGAGGCTTTCCAGGAGGTCCTTGAGGAAAACACGCTCGAGCTCCACGTTCACGTAGACATTCTTCATTGGAAGTTTCCTCCTCCCGGTTATCGCAAAATTCCTTATCACTATGTCTGATCCGAAGAGGAACGAGTCGTAGTCCTGGCTCGTCAGCGCGTAGACAAGCCCCTCTTTCACGAGCTGGGCTGCCTGCGCTTCGCCCTCGCTCGGAGCCTGTATGTAGGGAATGCCCATGTGCTTGAGAAGGGTCTTCGCGCCCTCCACTATCTCCTTGTTTATTCTGGTGCTGGCCATTGCGTGCATTCTCGCCTCCTCGATCATGCCCTCCTCCTTGGCCTTGCTCCAGGCTTCAAGCGCTTCCTTCCTCCTGTTCATCCTGGCCTCGAGCGTCCTTCGCTTGAGCTGCGGCGGTATCCCGTCAAAGACGTATATCGGCTTTATGCCGTACTCCATCAGGCTCATGGTCCTATAGAAAAGACCAGAGAGATGGCTGGTCACGTTCCCCTTCGAATCAGTGAGCGGCGTGCCGTCAGGCTGCCTTATTATCGAGAGGAACTGGTAGATCGTATTGTAGGCGTCTATGGCTATCCTCTTGTCAGCGAGCTCCTCGAAGGCTATCCTCTTCTTCACTTCGGCAACAAGCTTCCCGAGATCGACAGCCATTAGCTTCCCTTCTTATTTTTCTTGAACGCCGCATCGCCGAGGGTTATGGGAGCATTGCCCGGCGTCTTGCCTCCCTCGATGCTCTCAGGCCTGGCGCTCAGTTTGATGCCCAGAGCCTTCTCAAGCTTTGCCGCGAGGCTCATGTTCGGCGGCATCTTTTCCTGCTTGACCCGGAGTAGGGTGCTGTGTTTCTCGTTTATCATCTCGCCTAGTACCTTTATGTCGATGCCCATTGCCTCCCTTGCCTTCCTTATCCTCATGCCGTAGCCCTCGACCAGCTCCTCTTCCTCCTCTGCTGGCTTTATGCCTCCTATCACCCTTCCGCCTCTCACCTTCTGCTCTGTCCCTACCTCGTCTATCACATCCTTCCCTCTGGAGCAGCCGGCGCAGACTGAGAGCTGCGCGCCTTCCACGTCTATCACATAAAGGGTCTCGGTGTGTTTCCCGCATATTTCACAGTCGTACATAGAGTCACCAGGATATACCATTATTAAGTATGCGTTAGTATTAATAATCATTGCGAGCTTTCGCGTGATAGCTATGGCCAAGCCTGTTCAGAGCAAACCAAAAACCAATGAGGAACTGCGGAGGCCAATAAGCATACTCTTTGTGTTGGGCTGCCTCTTCTCCTTAATTTACCTTTACTTCTCACATTTCCCGATTTACATAAGCTTGCCGTTGGCCTTTCTGGTTTTGATGGTGACGGGAATGGTCATCACAAAAGCAAACGGGTATAATGGGTTCTACGGCCTCTACATGCTTAAGAGCGTCAGAGGCCTCCATCTGATCGAGGAGATATCAAGGCACAACGTTAGATTCTGGAAGACCCTGGCCGAATGGGGAGCGGTTCTTGGTTTCGGGCTTTTTTCCTATGTCGTATTCAGGAAAAATATTAACAGGAAAACTCTTGTGTTGGGTCTTGTGTCTACCATAGTCATCATACTGGTAGTCGTGCCCAACCTGGGTCTTTTCCTGAAGTTCCTCAATATTCCCGGATTAAGCCAATTTAGCGTAAACATCACAGCTTTGGAGTCTCCATCGCTCTCATACGCGACGTTGATATTCCTTATAATAGGCATATTTGGCGGATTCCTTTTCTTCATGATCGCTTTGCTCGGATATGCGGCATTTGGCACTCTTTATAGCATAGCCACCACCTTGTCTACAGTGGTTGCAGGTAATCCAAATTATACCTCATTGAGTCAACAGGTCCCAGGAGTAGTTCCTGTAATCCCAGGGCTGACCATACCGCTATTCTCCGGCATCCTAGCTCTTGCTGTTGTTTTGATAGTCCATGAATTTTCACACGGCATTTTGGCAAGAACTGCAAAGGTCAAACTGAAGAGTATAGGTCTTCTTCCGTTTGGCATAATACCGATTGGGGCTTTTGTGGAGCCTGATGATGTGCAGGTAAAAAAACTGGACAAAAACAGGCAGAATGACATATTCATTGCAGGCATCGCATCTAATTTCCTTCTTACTTTCATTTTCTTCGCCTTGACTGCGGTGATGATCCTCTATGTTATGCCTATTTTCTTTGGTTCGGGAGTAATTGTCTCTTCGACAATGCCAGGATATCCTGCCCAGAACGTCATTGCTCCGGGTTCCATAATCTATCAGTGGAATGGCTACCAGATAACAAACTTGAGCAGTATTGTTATGGCCGCGCATAATTTTACTCCGTATGCAACTGTCAAGGTGAACACCAGCGAGGGAAATTACTCGTTCAATACCAATGCAACTGGAAAAATAGGAGTAATTATTGCCTCGGCACAGATACCTAGGTCAAGCGGACCGCAGAACGGCGTGGTGAGCTTTTTGTACTCGTTCTTTGTGCTCTCATTTGTGCTTAACTTCTTCGTGGCTGGCATGAATCTCCTTCCGCTTCCTTTCCTGGACGGATGGCAGATATACAGGAACAGGATAAAAAGCAAGAAGACCCTGCACACAATAGGATGGATAATGCTCATAGGGCTGATAATACTCGCGCTTCCGTGGATATGGGTCCTATAGTAATCAGTCAGGAGTTTACCAAGGAACTTTCTTCAGCTTCATCTTGTGCGCGGAATGGTTGGTAAGCACATGCAGCACACCGGTCAATACCACAAGAAAGATTATACCGAACAGTCCTGGCATGTTTCCAAGAGGATATGCGAAGAGCAGCGCGAATATGAGAAAAGGATATTGATCAAGCAATAGCATCTGTGCGCCTTCTTTCTTGCCTATTCTTCTTTTTACAAAGCTTCCAACCAAATCTCCGAACATGGTTCCTATGGTCAGCAATATTCCTACCAGAAGCATGTAAGGTATAAAACGAGATTCGAGAAAAGCCATAAAGAATCCTGCAAGAAGCCCTGCAACAAGTCCTCTTATCGTCTTGTGGTTGCCAAAAATAGGTTTGCCTCCGATTTTCTTATTGAAATCCAGAGGTTTTCCTCCCCCGAAGATTACTGGCGCTCCGTTGGCAACGTATGCGGGCCAGATATAGATTATGGGATAGATAAATAGAAGGTATAAGTTAAGACCCAACGCCTACACCTAATTGGTTACAACTCCTTCTGCGAAGCTATCAGAGCCTCCTCCCCTGAACTTGGCTCCGAAAGTGTTTTTTGCGAATTCAAGTGCGCTCTTTTTGGAGGCGCTGCCCCTGACGCACACCACATCTCCCTTTCCGTTCTTTGCTAGCACGAGAAGCTTCTCGTTCTTTTTGGTCAGGCCCGAAAGCGCCCTTCTCATTGTCTCCCTCGGTTCGTCTATTTCTATGGAAAGCTCCGTCTTCTTTGATCCTTCCACATGCTTGGAATATAGTTCTTCGGCCATTATTCCGGCCAGCTTCTCCTCCTTCTCAATTGCGCGCTTCATCAAAGCGGCATTCTCTTCCTTTAGTTTGGCCTCCTTCTCGACAAGTTTGAACATGTCAGTGTTCAATGTCTCCGCGGCGCTTGAGAGTTGGGTGTGTTCCCTGTCGAAATAGTCCAAAGCCGCGTTTCCTGCCACGAATTCTATCCTGTCCACGCCGTCTGATATCCTCGAGGTGTTTATTATCTTGACCATGCCCACCGCATACTCCTTACCCGCCACGTGAAGCCCTCCGCAGGCTTCCGCATCGATAAGCTTTCCGTCCCTGTCTCTTATTATTACCATTCTCATCGTTTTCGTGGGCATTCCGTGGCCCTGATAGATCGAGAATCCGAATTCCCCTTCCGCCTTGCCCCTTTCCATTTCCTCTATGCTTACTTTTATTCCGTTGAGCAATGCGCCGTTTACGAATTGTTCAAGCTTGTTTATTTCGACTTCGTTCAGTTTGTCGTAATGGGAGATGTCAATGTGGGCCTTGTCATAGGACTTCCTGGTTCCCTCCTGCCATGCGTGTTTTCCTATGACGCTTCTTGAAGCGGCGCTCATCAGGTGGGTCGAAGTATGGTGCGCCATCAGCCTGTTCCTCCTATCGATATCGACCAGGCATTTTACCTTCTTTCCTTCCTTTAATTCTGACGCCTTGCCTATGTCGCCTTTTGCTATATGGACTATCACATTCCCTATTTTCTGGACGTCGATTATCTCATGCCCGCCTATCTTTCCATGGTCTGCTTCCTGCCCTCCGCCTTCGGGATAGAATGGCGTTCTGTCTAGGATTATGTAGTTCTTGCTTGCATGAAGTACCTTGGAATCTGATTCGGTTGCAAACTTGTAATATAATGGCTCGGTCTTCGGGAAGTTCTCCACCGAGAGATCGACCCTCACCGCTTTCTTCTTTTCTGCGAAGTCTCCCTTTATTATGTCCTCGTAGGCGCCCTCGGGCAGATCGAGCTTTATTCCCTCTTTAGCTGCGACAGTCGAAATCAGTTCAGGGGTTATCCCGTTGCTTTCGTAGAGTGTCCTTAGCTGCTCTTTTCCTATCTTCTCCCTCTTCTGTATGAGCGCGTTTATTATCCTTCCAGCGTTCTCTGTGGTTTTTTCATATCTCTTGGATTCTATGTCTATTACCTTGGACAAAATGTCAAGGTGCTCTTCGAGTTCCGGATAAAGTCCCTTCAGCTCCTTGGCCTGCATCTCGGCCATGTCCATCAGCCCGAGGCCCATCTTGTATTCGCTCATGAATCCGAGAGCCCTCCTCAGTATGACCCTTAGGTTGTACCCGCCGCCTATGTTCGACGGAAGCGCTCCGTCTGAGATTGCGAAGAGCAGAGTCCTTGAATGGTCAAGGGTCGCGTAGAAAGCCTGCATGGGCTTTACCTTCCTCTCGTATTCCTGCTCAGTTATCCCCGTCTTCTTCAGTATGGCACGGACCTTGTCCCTGTAGCTTCCTTTCTCCGTGACGTCCAGTTCGCTCGAGTACTTTGCAAACTTCCTGAAATGATCGCTCTCCATCTCAAATGAGAGTTTGCCCTTTGATTTCTCTATTATATCATGGAAGACAGCGTCGTAGGCATTGTCGAATCCGGTGTAGAACCACATGAGCCTCTCGAATCCCCATCCCACATCCACCACCATGTCCGGAAGTTCCTTCGCCTTTCCGTTTACGTTTTCGAATTGGGTGAAGACGCTGTTTACGAGTTCGAGTCCGTTTGAGAAGCTCTCGAGGCAGGGTCCGAATTCGGAGAAGTCGCCCATGGCCCAGACGTCCTCGCTGTATACCAGGTTTTCCTTTTTGACTCCGAGCATTCCGGTGAGGAACTTGTAGTTGAGCTCTATGGTCCTGTCCCTCCAATATCCTTCCTTCGGATAATTGAATGCATGCTGGCCTGCCATCATGAAGCTCGTGAAGTGCCTTCCGGTGATTCCCACATTCTCGATGTCAGGAAATCTCAGGCAGATCTGCGGCACTATTAGGGGATTCGCGCTGTACTCGAAGCCCATGGCTCCATTCTCTATCCGCTGGAAGTCCTGTATGCTTGCAATCGTGAAATAAAGGTCCTGCCTCCATCTGCTAACCACCGGATACCTGTCTATGACGGCGTGGTCGTTGTCGCTGAAGAACTTTGCAAACTTCTTCCAGAATTCCACGTAGCCCACGCTTTTTGGCTTGTCCTTGAAAAACGTGTAGGGGGTGTGTTCGGGATCCTCGCAGAGCTCCCTCTCCTCCGCGCTCCAGAAATTCTTGCCGCATTCCTTGCACTTTCTCCTCTCGAAGCCCTCCTCCTCGAAAAGCTTTGTAGAATAGTAGGATTTGTAGTCCTTGGCAAACTCCTTCCTCAGTTCATTTTTCTCGAGTTTCGGCAGATTGAGCATATAGTCCACTTATTTATTGTACCAGGCGGTGCATTCCTTCCCGAAGAACCTGCAGATGTTGCACTTCCACTTCTCGGCCTCGGAAACCGGCTGCGCCTCCCTTTCGCCGCTCCAGTACTTCATGGAGTAGCGGAGCCATTCGTCCAATGCCTGCTTGTCGTAATTTATCTTCATGTTCGAGACCATCTGCTTTGTTGACCTGTCAAAATACCTGAGCTCAAGCACATCGCTTATCTCCGGCATCAATAATATCTCTTCAAACATCTTTTTATACATTGCACGCACTGTCTGAAGATCCTTCTTTACGCCTATGCTCTGCAATCCGTCAAGGAACTCCTGGGACATGCTCATTGTCTCCAGCGAATAGGCTGCGGCGAAGTTATCGAAGGTGTATCCGCCCGACTTTATGTCGCCGAGCATCTTCCTGTAAAGGGAGACCTGTATAGTATCCGCCTTGGTCCTTGCTGATGAGAAGCCGTTGGCGTTCATGACGGTCTTGTCCTCCACCACCATTACGTTACCATTTTCCATCCTGAGCTCGTCCAGCTGGCCGGAGACCTTGAAGCCGTTCATCGAGCCGTAGAGCTTGAGCTCCCTGCAGGAGCCCTTCTCCTTCAATGATGAGAGTGATGTGTAATTCTCATAGGCAGTCCTGTAGAACTTATCAGGCCAGGTGATGGGCTCCACGCTCAAAGGCATGAAGACCTCCACCTTGCGCGTCTCATGGAATGCCGCTCCTTTTTCCATCGCAGCCGTCTGTGGCATCGGTGTTAGGATGTAAAGCTCCATCTGCTTCTCGCACCATGCCTGGCTTGCGATGTCCTTCACGCTTATGCTGTTCCTTTTCAATCTCTGAAGCGCGCTTTGCCTAATTCCCATTTCAAAACAACCGCAATAAGTTCAGACCGCCTACCTATCGTCATCGCACAGAGCTCAGCGATCACCTATGTCATCATATATGCTTTTATTCGTTGGTAACATTAATAACCTTATGTCAGTGCGCGATTATGATTTATTCATCTTTGACTGGGATGGGACCCTGAGCACCTCAACCTTTATAGTCAGGGTCTCAAATCTTCTCAGGAGGAGGTACCGCTCGAGACACATAATGGAGCATAAGGAGGAGTACATGAGGCGTGCGGAGAGGAACATAGCCATAACCGAGGAAGGGAACAAGCTCTTCTCGATCCTTTACAACATATATTCAAGCGTTGTCATGCCCAGGCTGAAGCCTGGCGCTGTGGAAGTCCTGAAGGCCCTTAGAAAAAAGGGGAAGAAGATAGCGGTATTCAGCGACTCGCAGAGCTACCGGCTTATGCTCGAAGCCAGAAATCTGGGAATCATCGATCATGTGGACTTCATACTCAGCGCTTCTTCGATAGGGTACTACAAGCCCAATCCGACCGGCCTCATGCTGATAGCAGATAGGTACAAAAAAACGGTGAAGAGAAGCCTTTACATCGGGGACATGCCATCGGACATAATGACCGCCAAGTTTGCGGGCATGGCGTCCTGCGGGCTCGGAGACGGGCTTTCCTCTTATTCCTCCCTGAAGGAGAGCGGCCCGGATTACCTCTTTAGGAATATCCAAGCGATGCTAAAGGAAATCTCCGATTGAGTTCTATTATCTCATGCATGGGGATCTTCTTCCTGCCCATTGATCTTATCCATCTAACGACAAAATCAGACACGATCTCGTTGTGTTTCCTAAAGGAATGTCCTGCGCCGTCGACCACCACACCGGTGAAATCTATCGAATTTGTCTTCTTTCTGAGGATCTTCAGGTATTCCAGTACCGGTTTTGCAGCATATTCCTCTTTTTTCCCAAATACGGCACATATGTGAGAATTTATCCGTGAGAATTCGCTGAGCGGTCCATCATAATTGAAGATCCGCGCTTCAACATTTTTCAAGTCGGCGATTGAAAGAAACCTCCTGGGAGAGAAATGAGAGGGAATTGTTTTTGTAGGATCATTGCCTTTGCCTTCCTTGACAAGCTTTTTGGACATTTTGACTGTATCGTTAAATTTTCTTCCGAGTTCTCTTTTATGGAAGTTATAATCATCTACAGGTGCGAGAAGCAGAAGGCCTATGACGTTTCTACCCATTTTCTTGTACTGGTAGTATGTTACCTTCTGGCATCCGGTGCTATGCCCTGCAAGAATGAATTCTCTGAACCCGAGTTCCTTTAGCTTTTTTATCGCGGCGTCTATATCTAAAAAGGAGTCCTCAAAACGCTCGAGGTCAGTGCCTCCCATAAATCGGTCGTCCGTTCTACTTTTTCTTTTCCGTATCATTGAGACTAAATCATGACCACGAGTATTGATTGAGAAAAGAGAGACGCCCTCACGTGCGATACTGTCTGCAATGCTGAACTGCAAAGTGCCTCCGTAGAAATTGCCAGTCATGCCGTGGACGTAGATCATACACGTGCGAGAGTTCTGCGGACCCATGAGAAAACCGTTAAGCACCGACTTGTCCTTTGCAACAAATTCAACAAGTCTGCCCTCTATTATCCCGCCATTTGTCTTGGACATAACCTTACCTAAGAATCTTCAACCAAATAAGGATTTAAGCCCTTCCTTGAATGATATATAGGCTACCTCATCCCGAAACAGGTTTCCAACGACAAAGAGCCTGAACGATAGCTTTATAAAGGAGATTTGCTATAGTATAATCACGTAGTAAAGCGCAGCTGAAAAGCTAAAGCTGATCCTACAGAGGAAAACAAAATGTCAAGTGATTTTGGAGGAGACTCCAGACCAGATAGAGGAGATAGAGGAGACAGGAGAGGAGGACCAGGTATGAAGCCAAATTACTTCTTACCAAAGCCTGTGAAAGTCGGCGATGAGCTCGAACTAACCATAGAAGCGGTTGCTTCGAAGGGGGACGGAATTGCAAAGAAAGACGGATATGTAGTCTTCGTTGCAGGAGCCAAGCAGGGCGACACAGTGAAGGTCAGAATAACAGACGTAAGAGCTAGATTCGCAATAGCGGAAAAGATAGCCTAAA
>CAZJZM010000024.1:0-10494 GCA_964550485.1 Microcaldota archaeon
TTTCAAAAAGATAGTTTTAAGTATGAAGTAAATACAACAATTATTGTGATAAGTTGAATAAAACGACTACACAAGACCTACGAGTAGCCATAACACTTGAAAAAGTTGAAGCGTATATCAACGCAGCGCGAGGAACCATTCCACAGGCAAATCCCCAACTAAGAAAGGCTTTGATGGACATAAGGTTTTCAAAAACTACAGACCCGGAAGCCATAAGTGTTATGTCTCGGCGCGAAGCGGGCTTAGCTGAAGGCATTGTTATGAGTCAACTCATGGAGACACTTAAGTTAGATACAGATCCATTTATTGCAGCCACAGTAGAAGTTGATAAGAAACTTGAAGCATTAGAGAGGAGAGTGCAATCAGATTGGCGGATTACTCCAAAAGAATTCTGCGAAGGAGTCACAACTCTGGCGGCCGCCACAAGAAGACCAGAGTTGGCAGAAGTAATCAGAGATTTTTCTACCGTAGTGGAACTTAATACTACACAATGAAGCCAAGCGCGATTTAATGATAAAACCAAGCAAAAGACTCGAAAGATTCATGACTTACGCATTTGCAGAAGTAGACGGAGCCAAAATTAACGCAGCAAAGCGAGGCTTCAGAATAATCGACTTTGGCGTTGGAGACCCTACCGAATCATTGTACAAAGGCGCCATAACTGCTCTACGAGCCGGAGCTGAATTGCACAAAAATTCAGGATACCCTAGCTATATTGGCATGCCTGAGTATAGGCAAGCAGTATCTAGATGGCTTTCTAATCGATTCGGAATTGACGCGAATCCTAACACACAGATAACCACAACCGCAGGATCTAAAGAGGCAGTATTCCACCTTCCTTTTTCATTAATTAATCCTGGCGACGTTGTCCTTATGCCTTCAATAGGCTATCCTCCTTATAAAGCAGGAACAGTTTTTGCAGGAGGAATACCAAGATTTTATCAACTAAATGAAGAAAATGGCTTCCTTCCAGACATAAATGAAATAAAAGGCATACTAGAAAGAGACCGTAAGATCAAAATTATATGGATAAACTATCCAAACAACCCAACAACTGCAACAGCCAACGCCGATTTCTTCATAGATCTCATAAAACTTTCAAATAAACACGGCGTATTGATAGCCTCTGACGAAGCATATACTGAAATGTACATCAAGGACAGACCACACTCCATACTTGAGTATACAAACGATTGGAATAATATCATAGTATTTCAATCTCTTTCGAAAAGAAGCAACGCAACAGGAATTAGATTGGGGTTTGCAGTAGGCGGTGAAGAAGTCATATCTTATTTCCGAAAACTAAGAACACAGATAGATTCTGGAGTTCCAAACGCCATCCAAGAGGCAGGCATAGCGGCTCTGAGCGACGAAGAACACGTCCAGCGCATGCGCGAGCTCTATGATAAGAAACGCAACATCCTCACTGCAGCTCTCGATGACGCAGGCATTAAGTATTGGGCAAATTCCACATTCTATGTCTGGGCAAAAACCGGCGGAAATTCTATGGAATTTGCAAAGAGGATGCTCCAGATAGATACGGTCAACAAAATAGGAATAAACGTAACTCCTGGAGCCATGCTGGCAATTGGAGACGCTCCAAATGCCGACAACTACGTGAGACTAGCATTAGTTCCTCCAATAAAAGACATAGAACTTGCAGCAGAGCTCCTCAGGAGCAATCTCAGGAAATAGTGAGGAAATGAACAAACACAAGGACATACCATTCACGCTGGAGCAACTACAAGCTATTATAACCAAGCATCCTACACCATTCCACATCTATGATGAAAAAGGAATTGTAGAAAACGCAAGACGACTAAACGACGCATTCTCATGGGCTCCGGGCTTCAGAAACCATTTTGCGGTAAAAGCCACTCCAAATCCTTACCTGATAGACCTATTGAGGAAGGAAGGCCAAGGAGTCGATTGTAGTTCTCTTCCAGAACTCCTCATAGCAGAAAACCGAGGCTTGCGAGGCGAAAAGATAATGTTCACTTCAAATAACACTCCTGCATCAGAATTCAAGAAAGCGTCTGCCCTTGGCGCCATAATCAACCTTGATGACATAACACACATCCCTTTCCTTGAACAGCATGCGGGAATACCAGATCTGGCATGTTTAAGATATAATCCAGGTCCAATGCGGCAGACAGCCGAAGGCAATGTCATAGGCAAGCCTGAGGAGGCCAAATTTGGGCAAACAAAACAACAACTTCTTGAGGCATATTCCACAATGCGAAAAAAGGGGTCGACGCGATTCGGGTTGCACACCATGTTGGCCTCCAATGAACTAAACCCCAACGCATTCATACAGACCGCTAACATGCTCTTCGATTTGGTTCTTGAAGTACACAACAACCTTGGCATCAAGATAGAATTTGTCAATCTCGGTGGAGGCGTAGGCATACCTTACAAACCTGAACAGGAACCAGTAAACCTGAAGCTTGTATCAGACGGTATAAAAGAAGCGTATGAAACCAAAATAACCGCAAACGGCCTCGCGCCCCTTAGGATACTGATGGAAACTGGCAGGCTGATCACAGGTCCACACGGCTACCTAATAACCACAGCCATTCACGAAAAGAGCACATACAGAGATTTCATAGGCGTGGATGCCTCGATGGCGGATCTAATGCGCCCTGGGATGTATAGAGCATTCCATTTCATAACTGTGATGGGCAAAGATAACACACCTGAAGACCACATATACGACATTGTGGGCTCACTCTGCGAAAATAACGACAAATTTGCAGAACAGAGGGCCTTGCCAAAAATAGAGATGGGCGACATCCTAGTTATTCATAATGCAGGAGCTCACGGCCATTCTATGGGTTTCAACTACAATGGGAAGCTGCGCAGCGCAGAGCTTCTCCTAAAGGAAACAGGTGAGGTCGTAATGATCAGGAGGGCCGAAACAATAGATGATTACTTTGCTACTTTACGTTTTCCTGGAGCAACAATTAGGATATAGCTCAGAGCATCACAATTCTAGTAATATATTAGAATCAAGTCATGCAAAGCGTTTTCCCAGGCCTCTGACGAAAACAAAGCTTATTATATCTGATGTTGGCATAATTATATTTACTATTTAGTAGTACGGTGTATAAATGAACATAAGTGATTTGAAAGCAGGAGCCTCCAACGTAGACGTTGAAGCAGTAGTAGCAGAGAAGGACGAGCCAAGAGAAGTTGTAACAAAGTATGGAAAGAGATTGAACGTTGCAAACGCCATCCTTAAGGACGACACAGGAAGCATAGCGATCTCCCTCTGGGGAGAGTCGATAGACCTTGTAAACGTTGGCGACAAGATAAAGATAACCAATGGTTATGTTAACGAATTCAGGGGAACACCTCAACTTTCCACAGGCAAGTATGGAAAGATCGAAGTCCTGGAGAAGGGCAAAGGCGGAGAAGGCAAGAAGCCAGCCCCTGCGGACGACGATGAAGAGGAGGAATCCGAATCAGAAGAGGAAATGTAGTTATTTCCCCTCTTTTTCTTTTTTATCATTCTTGATGAGCCTTTTTATGGCGTCGAAAGCCACTGCCGTGTCTTCCTCGCCTATTATGAAAATCTCCTCTGTTAGCGTAGAGACGACCTCGAAGATATTGACATTCTCCCAACTTAGCGCCTTGGTCAGCGTATAGAGCAGGCCAATCGACTCAGCGGCCTTCTCAGGTATCTTCACAGTAAGCGAGGACAGCCCTGTACTTACCTTCTTCACATCCATTTTGTCAAATAGGTCCAGCATTGCCTTCTTGTATCTGACATTGGAGAGTATGGTTATCTCATACAGGCCCTGTGTAATGGTCAGGAAATCGCCCTTGTTGAAGTCCACGAGATCGTAGAGCTTCGATACTACCTTCATAGTTTCAGCATCCTTTACTGTAGTAAGCTCAAAGATGCCTGATATTATTGTTATGTCAGCATCCATCAGGCTGAGGTTTGGTTGCCCCACAAAACTCTCCTTGAGGGTATCAGCAAACCTACGTATCGCCATTATTATCGCATAGCGGTTTACCTCATGGCGCATCTCGCGCTCTATCTCGGGCTTTAGCATGTCCGCAAGGTAGGCATAATTGATTATGTCATTGACAAGAGCCTCTTCCAGAAATGGTCTGTTTCCTATGATCTTAGAGACGATGTGCGCTACGGTTACCATAAAACCCCAAAACAAACTTAGGTTTATATACAAAGCCAAAGTATAATAGCGTTCTGTTATTCCAGTAACACGAAGTATATATACTAATAACTTCATTATAATAACAGAAAACCCAGACGTAAGAACAAATGCGCTACTGCCAGAAAATCGTGGAGAACCTACCGAAACTCAATTCCGAAGTACAGATTAAAAAGTGATTATAATGCCACCTCAAACAAACCGAAGAATATCAATAGAAGGCGTTGATGTAGCCACCTTGTTACTACGACTTCATACCCTAGCTCATGAAACCCTAAGAACAACTAATGGATTGGACATTAATGTTTTCACAATACTTGTCAGATCAGTAGGAAACAAAGGAACAATTGCTTCAATACCAGGACTTTCTGGTATCAACCTTTCTATCAGAGACCGTACTATGGATTCAAAGCCTCTTGACGACTTACTCGGATCAGGATCAACAGAAAGCCTAGTAGAAAGTCTCCGCAGTCATCCATGAGAATAAACACACATCCAAGCCTCGAAATCGGATAAGCTTTATATACAAGGACCAACCATAATAATATTCTGTTATTCCACTAACATCAAGTATATATACAAAGAACGTCACTCTAATGTATGAAAAGCGCTTGGAGGGTGGGGATTACCAGTTAATAGAGACTCCAGACGGCGACCCAGAGACAATGTAGTTTCTGTCAGCAGACTCTTACAAAGGCAAGTAAAATGTCAACTCTACGAATTATGCGACCAAGAGAGGCACACCTGCCCATACGTGAGGCATTCCTTCCCGCAATAATCAATTTATACAGAAATGAGCATACAAATACAAGCCAAGGTCCAATAGGATATATAGGTCCTACAGGAGCCGACAGGGCAAAAGGATTCCTAACCATAAAAGGCGATACTACAGAATCCGTAGCCTTCATACTAGATGCAATAGCATACGGTATAAACGGAATTAACGGTCATCCTGTAGCTGAAACGGCGTCATTCCTGAAAGAATGCACAAGGCTTTCCATACGAGCCGTAGTAAGCGAAGAGATGATGGATCTCCTGAGATCGCAAGCAAAAACACTTAATATAGACATAGAAGCGGTAATTCCTAACGGCAGAAATAATATAGTTTCATTTGGCTTTAACACCCCCGAGAGAAGGCTTACCCCTGAACAGAAGTCAGATTACGCAGACTTCCTAAACAGAGAGTTGCCAGAAAAAGTAAATAACAGCCCGGATATAGCATCCACACTGCGTGTTGTAAGGGATGATGAATATAGGATTCATACTCTCACAGGTAGAGGAAAACTCGGAAAAATTAATGACTTAGGAATGGACATTGGCTCCTTTGCAGAGCTTCTTAGAGTAAGTTTTGGGTATTCACAACAAGCCGCCTTAAACGTGCTACAAAGCAAAGATAATATAATCTCTTTAGCAGTCAGGAACGGAAAAACTGCAGGTCTATCTGTCATAGAAAAAATAGAAATCAACGTAGGAAATGAGAAATTCTTCATAGCAGAGATTACTGACGTTGTAGTTGCATATCCTACAAACCACGGAACCCAATATGAGAATAACTTAGGCAAAAACCTTTATCTCGCTCTGACTGCACATACACTTGCAAAAATGTGCGAGTTTCCCGACCATGTTATATTTGGCGAATTCACTCTCACTCATAAAACCTCGCCGACAGCCTCTGCAAGAGAAGGGCTGCAGTATGCAGGCACTCTTCCTCTGAACGCTATAATCGACGAACAAATGGTAAGTTTTATGGTTATGTACGTTCCAAATTATGAGACCCTAATGGCTCTAAACCGAGCAGTGGAATGGGCATTAAGATGACCGTAGAAAAGACACTAGCAGACATAATAGCAATCAATTCCGTCTTCCCTAAAGAGGAAGCCCTAGAGGTTTTCATAAATAAGTACCTACGGTCCATTGGTTTCAAAACACAAACAAGCAAGGTTCAGGAAGGCCGACCAAATCTCTACGCAGAGCGAGGAACCGTGGGAAAACCAATACTATTCTACGGACACCTAGACACAGTTCCTTTATACGGTAATTGGAATACAGATCCATTCAAACTAACTCGAGTAGGAGAAAGGCTCTACGGTTTAGGTGCCTGCGACATGAAAGGGGGCGTAGCAGCAATACTTGAAAGCGTGAGCCAAGAGACAGACAGGAAAATAAAACTTCTTTTCTGTGTTGATGAAGAGAACATATCTAGAGGAGCTTGGCACTTTGTGCACGGACATAAAAGCTGGTTCAAAGATACTGATCTCCTTATATCTGCAGACCCCGGCGTGTCAGACAAAACACTAGGAGGCACAGGAGTAATAACTGCAGGTAGGAGAGGCAGAACAGTAATTTCCATTAATATAAAAGGAATATCCTCTCACGGCTCAGAACCAGAAAGAGGAATAAGTGCGATAAACGAAGCAGCAAACATAATACGTAATATAAAACACTTCAAATTCAGGAATCATCCAAATTTAGGCAGAGAATCACTTTTCGTGAGGGAAGTACACAGTTCAGCTACAAGTCTTTCTGTTCCAGACAAGGCAAGTCTGGATTTCGACATACAGCTTGTGCCTCCAAGCACAGTCAAAGATGCAAAAGAGAGAGTCCAGGAGCTGATTCATTTGCTATACAAAAAGTACATACTAAATCCAAAAACAAAAGTATCCACAGAAGTTAAAACAAGAGACACCCCATATATGGAACCGTTTGCTACGGACCTTAAAAACAAAGCCGTAAGGAAGGTCTTCAATATTGTAGAAAGGGCCTCAGACAAACCTATTGTGAACTATGGAAGCTCAGTAGCAGACGATAACGTATTTTCTAACGTATTGAAAATCCCAGTTCTCTCTTTAGCTCCTCAAGGAGGCAATGAACACACAGCAAACGAATGGGTTTCTAGTAAAAGTCTCGAACAGCTTACAGCACTCTACAAACTATTAATACAAGAGTTTTAGTTCAAAATATAATATCCCTATTCATTATTCTTGACTTTGTCATAATCTTAATTCAACTTCTCCAAGAAAGTTTTCCAAGATTCTAAGTGGCGAGGCATAATCCCTTTTTACCCCATTCATTATAGTTTTTAGATTGTCACCGTCTCTCTCTGCCATTATAGCGGCGATATCAGGCCTTATTTCTGGATGTCCTTGAACACAAGTAAAGTTGTTTAATTGGAAACCTTGCATAGAAAAAGCATTCTCTGCCAAAACAGAAGCCCCATAAGGCAGTCTTTCCAGAACGTCACCATGGCTCTCATAAATAATAAGACGTCTGGGCAGACCCTCAAAAATAAAGTTACTTACGCCTTCTTCCGTCAAGGATATAGATCTAAATCCAACTTCAAATTTCCCACTCCCTATAACTCTTCCTCCTGCCGACTCTGCTACGGCCTGAAAACCAAAGCAGATACCTAAAGTAGGTATCCCCAACCTGTCTACCTCCTGAATCGTTCGAAATAGGTCCGATATCCACTCACTTTTATGATAGACAGAAGCCTCCGATCCCGTGATAACTAATCCATTATAAGCAGCCAACATCTCTCTATCTGGAGCATTCTCAAAGACATTTATCCTATCAACTGAAACGACTCTCAAAGCAGATTTTATGAGCTCCGCTCCATTTGTCATTGGATTTTGATCAAAATCACAATTGAGAATAAGTATTCTGGCATTCCTCCCTACTGAAGAGATCTTAGTCTGTCCTTGAGCCTCTACAATAACCATGCTATCTACAATATCCTTTATCTTTTATGATATATAAAATTGTCCTTTCGAAGCGAAAGAATCCAAATATTGAAACTAGCTTCTATTTTTTATCTAATAACGACGTCAAATATTGCCTAAGCTTTACAGGATCTTTTCCATTTTTACCCACAAATTCCCTTATTTCTGTTGCATCATTGCCATTTTTGATTACATCCTTTATTTCTCTCCCAAGTTCCTTGCTTTCTTTAATAAAGCCAGTTGATATAAGTCCTTTGACGGCGTAAGGTAAGAACTCCTCTACTATCTCAAAAACGGTCCTTTCATTTATCTTTGAATCCATTCCAGCCACACTGACCCTCTTCAGATTCCCAAGAAAATCATTGTTATCTAAATTCGGCAATGATCCAGATTCTTCACTAGCCATGTAATAAGCCAATCCTACTATAAACGAATTTATGGCCTGCATCCTGTGCACTGTTACTGGCATATCTGGAATCCTTATCTCAAGCACAAAGCTGCTCTCGTAATTTATGAAATCCGGCCTTGGCCTGACAAACCAGTATATCTGGTTCGGTTCGAGTATCTCAAAGGAGCCGTAGGTGTACTCCTTTCCGGCCTTATCCTTTCTTACTTTGTACAGTTCTTCTTTATTGGCGTCTAGTCTTCCAGTCTCAATTCTTTTCTTAACATCTTTCGTTATCTTCTTCCTGTGCTTATCATATTCACTGAAAGAGTTCAGGTGAGGAGTATCTAACATAAACCTCGGATAATATCCTATAAGTTTTTCATATTGCACTATCCTCCTGCTCTGATGGCCAGTATCCTCCAAAATCCCATTATTGTATTTATATGGAGAGCTGGCACTAAGAGCCAGAAGGAGTGGAGATATCTCCCTTACGAAGTTATAAAGCTCAAAACCGAATTCTTCATCCTTCACACCTATTGTTATCTGCTGACCTAATATGTCAAGGAAGCCGTGTGCCGCAGTTTTTGAGAGGGCCGTGGTCCTCTGCCATTTAGGCTCCAAGCCTGAAACATCCGCAAAGACTGACGACCCACCATGAACGCTTCCTGAAAACTTATGTGCCATCTTCACAAGCTTCCTGACTTCCTCCTCAAGTCTCCTGTTAAGTTCTCCTATGTCCTTGGCTAGAGAGATGCGGATCTCTAACATATCCCTCAAGTTTGTTTCATACTCCGCGTCAAGTAATCCCTCTTCAATTATGCTCTTTGGCCCTACGTCTACCAATCCAAATTCAAGTTCATTGCTGACAAGCGCAACCTTTCTCTCACTCATACTCTCTCCAATCCATTTCTCAAAGATGCCTCATCATACCATAAATCGGAATCTTAAAATTAGAAATTAACCTTTACTTTCTCCCCAAGTTTCGGTGCGTAAGCCTCAAACCCTTCCAGCTCAAGCCAATCCTTGAAAGCGATTGTGCTTTCATCATCCCCATGGACACAGATGACCGTATCCGGGTCTGATCTTTTTACATAGTTGTAAAGGTCTTCCTGGCCCGCATGCGCAGACAAATCGTAAAAGGAGAACGGAGTTTTTATGAAAACCCGCTGGTCGTCTATTATCAGAGGCCTATTTTCCAGCAGCCTCCTGCCGTTGGTATTTTCCGCTTGGAAGCCAGTAAGGAATATCATAGACCTGTTGTTAAGTTTTGTTATATAATTAAGGACAGGACCTCCGCTCAACATTCCTGCGGTAGTGACTACTATGCCACCTCCCTCCAATGCCTTTTCTCTTTCATGAGGCTTTTTCAGAGTCGTCACCTTGGTCATCGCGCTCTTCAGTAGATCGCCATGGTCGATGAATCCAGGATGGTCAAGGGTTATCTGCGTGGCAGCTCTTGCCATTCCGTCAAGATGTGTATAATTAGTCAACTTGTTCTTTTCCAGTATCGCAAGGACCTCCTGGCTCCTTCCGACTGCGAATACCGGTATGAGTGCAACTCCATTGTTTTCTATAATTTTCTTTATGTTTTCAATGAACAGTTTGATCAGGTTCTCCCTGTCCGGGTGCTCCTTTATGGCGTAGGTCGATTCTATCACCAGCACATCGCTTTCAACCACCTCGGCTCCGTTATGAAGAGTCTGCGGCGAGAGCTTGAAGTCTCCAGTGTAAACAAGCCTCTTTCCGTTTCTCTGGTTTTCTATTCTTGTTATGGCGCTTCCCGTTATATGTCCTGCATCATGGAGCGAAATGACATAGTCGCCAAACTCAAACCTCTCCTTATAACCATAAGGAGTATACGAATTGAGAAATGACCTGAGCTCGGTCTTCTTGAATTTCGGGTGTGCATGCTTTTTCTTATTCAGCTCTATTGAATCCTCTATGAGCAACTCCGCAAGGTCTCTTGTAGGCTCTGTGCCGAATGCAGCAGGCATGCCCTGATGATAAAGGACAGGCGAAAACCCGCTGTGATCCAGGTGTGCATGGCTGAGCACAAAAGCATCCACAGGCCCCGCAGGCAACGGAAACTCAACCTTGGCTTCCACCTTTATTCCGTAATCAAGCAGTATATTCTTGCTGCCCTTAAGCAATATTCCCGATCTTCCTACCTCCTGTCCTGCTCCTAATATCTGAATGTCCAAAAAAT
>CAZJZM010000025.1:0-10467 GCA_964550485.1 Microcaldota archaeon
CATCAGCCAGATTTCGTCCTCTTCCTTCGTTCTTTTTGACATTGGTGCAACCATAGAAACATCTTGTTAGATAGTATAGGGAGATAGGTTTTATAAAGGTATATTTAATTTATCCAGAGGGTTCCGCCTTTATCGCCATACACTCCTTTGAGAAAGGTATATAAAGATTTCTGTATATTATAATACAAGATATTATACTAAAGTAAATAAAGAGATACTATGATAAAAGATTTGGGCATGAGGATGTTATTCAAAAAAGCGGAGAAGGGAAGGCTGAGTCCGTCGAAACTGAGTTTCTTCCTAGAGGATATCGAGCACGGGGAGACGATAAAGGAGGTAAGAGCAGGAATAGACAGGTATATTGTCAGATCGGGTAATGTTTACTCTTATCTAGTAGGAGAGAGGAAGATAGATGGCAGTGACAGGGTCCTTATGGAACTTGCAAAGGCATGCGTGATAGAGAAATTGGCGAATCTGCCGGATGATTCAAGCACTTCTCTTTTCAACGCCGCACGGGAGATAGCATACAATGAGATGTTAAGAAGAACAGATCAGGAAAGAGCCGGTTACCTCGCCTATTTTGTTGCTCACGACACGGCAGGGACTGGGCCTTTCAGCATATTTATGGAGGACAGAGGAAATATAGAAGAGATAGAAGTCAATTCGGCTACATCTCCCATTACGATTTACAGCACAAGCTGCGGCAGATGCAGCACAAACATAAGATTTACTGATGAGAATGCCTTCAGGCACTGCCTGAACAAATTCATAAGCGAGAACGAGAAGGAGCTTGGAGAGGCGAGCCCGATAATAGACGCGCAGGTGAGCGAGGCGCGAGTCCACGCACAGATGAAACCGTATGCACTTGCCGGCGCTGTCGCTTCAGTCAGAATAGGAAAAGGCAAGTCTTTGGGGATATACAGCCTGCTCAAGAACGGGGCCTTGAGCCTTGAAGCGCTGACTTATCTCTGGCTTGCTATCGACGCGAAGATGAATATAGTAATATCAGGGGCCCCTGCAAGCGGAAAGACAACCATGCTCGGAGGGATCGCCAACCTAATACCGAGCTACAGCAAGTTGGTGACAATAGAAGAAGAGATAAACGAATTGAAGTTTAGCGAGCCGATCTTCAATATTGTCTCATTGCACGGGTCCAAGTACGGGGAGACAAATACAAGGAGTCAGGTCATAAACGCGTTGAGGATGAGGCCCGACAGGATAGTCGTGGGAGAGATACGTGGAGAGGAGGCGAGAGAACTTTTTTCAGGAGCCAACCTAGGGATACCTTTCATAACCACAATGCACAGCGGAGAGGAGGGCCTTGCAATAATAAAGAAACTTCTAATAAAGCCGATGATGGTAGAGACCAGGTCGCTCAGCATGCTCGACCTCTCGATTTATATGAAGCAGTCTGGAATCAGGTCAAGGATTATATCAACCATACAGGAGTACAGGTGGCTCAGCAGGGCTGAGATAAAGGAAGGGATAGAGGTTGGCGATGGAGATTCAGTCGAAAACAAGATAGTGGCTAACGAAGGGAGAACTACCGAGGAGGTCATATTCGACTCTAAGGCCTTTTTGCGATATATGAAAGAGAATGGGATCACGCCAAAAGCGGCGAGGAAGGAGGTCTTGAGAAGGATAAGCTTCCTGAAGAGTTCGTTTTCTAAATCGAAATCGGATGAAGAGATGGTCCAGGCACTTTTGAAATACAGAAGAGGTATTGTTGATGAATAGGAGCAGGAGGATTCTCAGGTTTGCGGGTTTTCTGAGCCTATCGGCCTGCTTTGGCATTTTGTTATACGAAACTTCAGGTTCCAGGGGAGTTGGACGCCTCCTCATTTTTGCTCTCATCTCAGTCTTGTTTATTTATACGCTATCATTATTGTTGAAAAGGCTGGCAGGTCTCGAGAGGAAGGAGGCCTTCAGGACTAGGCTCATGACCGGATTGTATACATTGTGTGATTATAATTCAAATGGCCTGCCGCTTCTTGCTTCCATAGAAAAAGTTGCGGCCGCAGTTGAACTTGCGGAACTAAAGCAAGATCTGCTCCTCCTTTCAAGAAGAATGAAACTTGGAGAGAGGCTTGAAGATTCAGTGAATTCGATAAACAGTTTGAAAGAGGCACTGACTCTGAGGCAAGATCTACCAGTGGCGTTAGACATTGCAGGAATAAGCACCACACTTTCCTCATATGAGATCGAGCTTAAGGAACGCCTTTCGGTGATTGAAGCCGCCTGCCAGAGATATGCAACGGTAAACATGTTCATCTCCACAATATTGCCGTCATTCATAATCTTCTCGTTTATAGGAGGCGCCATAATCTCCAACAGCGCGCCGAGCACGCTCCTGTTCGGGACGGCGATGCTCATCGCGCTTCCAATGGTCTATTCTGTGAGCTATGCAAGATTAAGTGGTAGGTTGATTGGATAAACCGATAAAAATTTTAATGATTGCGGCGGAGATCGCACTCGTATTTGGAATATTTCTTGATGGATATTATCTTGGACTTCTTGCGGTCCCGTTGATATTGTTTCAGGTGTATTCTGCGCGAAAGAAAAGGGGAATTAGTAGAAAGGAGGTTCTGATACTTTCGAGGAGGCTTTTGGGAGGGATGAACAAGGGTGAGAAGATTAGATGCCCTTCAGATAAAAGACAGGGGAACGGGAGTTTAGCGAATTTGGTTTGCTTGCTATTGAAAAAAGAACGGCTGGGGGAGTTGGACGCTGTGCCGAATAGGATCAGTGGAAGCCGGCAGGGAAGCGAGCTTCTCGAACTAGTAGCATTCCACCTAAATACAGGAAAGGAAATAAAGAAGAGCTTGGCCCTCTTTTGCAAGAGGCTGGAAAATGAGATAGAGATGGAGAACAGGCTTGTCGCAAAGGTTGGCGGCATGCAGACCCTGACCTACGCAGGGCTTGTCTTCTTCCTACCGCTCTTCGGAGGGATAAGTTCGAGCATACTCGGAGCATCACTCAACGTGCTGAACCAGAACGCGCTTGTCTTCCAGCAGCATTTCCTTTTCATAATCGCCTGTTACATAGCGATAATCCTCTGCATAAGCACCGCGTTCAGGAAGCCGAATGCGAGCCTTGTGGAACTGCTTTACTCGGTGATGCCACTTCTGACAGTCTCGCTGTCTGTGCTCTGCCTCACGGCCCATTATGCTACTGATATACTATAGGTGATGAAATGAAAACGAAAGACGTAATAGAAAGAACGGTGCCTCCCGAGGCAAGGGCTCTTCTTGCGGTCGCAAGAAGCATGAAAGGACAGGGTTCCCTGGAGTACATAATGATGATAGCTGCAGCCAGCATCGTCATAGTGATAGCGCTAGCCATGGTGGTAAAGCTCAGGGGAGCTGTGGGCAGCAATGTCGTCGTCAACGGCGTCAACGTGAGCGTTACCCAGGCCATATCCAACGAGTTGGGCAGCCTCTCGAAGAACATAACATGAGGAAGCGTTCGGATGAAGGCCCAGCTCTCCTTTGAGATGCAGCTCTACCTGGCACTTGCCGGGATAGCCTTGCTCTTCGCTGTCTCCGAGTTTGTGAAAGCTTCTCCGGAGATAACAGGCTCGATCACAGGCTACAGGATAGCCGAGTTCGTAGACCTGCTAAACGAGAATATGTTGGCTGGAAACTCGACCTTTCTGGCTTATCTTCCGGAGGGCCTCTGCAATTCGAGTGCAATAGGCAGTTCCATGGATACTTCGGTTGGAACTTATGAAACGGTTACTGGTATTACGGTGAATGGCTCTGCATTCTGCCCGGACAACAGTTTTGCAAGGCTTTACCTGAAGTATAGCGCCGCTGGCGGCCCTGTGGAGGTGTCCCGATGATTGCACAGATGAGTTTCGAGATTATGATGGGGCTCTTCCTCGCCGTGCTGATCGCACTTGCCATTTCTTACATGCTGGTGAAAAGCGCTGTGGTCTACAATTCGGACATGGCTCTGGACAGGTTATACGCATTTCAGGCCAATCAGTCGGTAGTCGGACTTGAAAGCCTCTGTAGGTGCCATAGAGAGAGATGAACGCATGCGTCTCCAGATAATATCACTTGATTTGATGGTCGCACTTCCCATAGCGTCTGCTGCGATACTGCTGCTTTTCTCAGGCTTCTACAGCTCTCAGTCGTATCTTACAAATTCCGCTGGTGGAAGCGAGAAACTCCTTTTGCTTTACTATGACTCCCAACTTATAATTAATCTAATCGGGACGACAAATCCTAACTACACTGGCGCCATGAATATTTTGGAAAACGCTTCAATCGTATATGGAATAAACGCTACTCTCTCGGAATTGAATCAGACACCGGTTTGCATAGGAATGAAAGTTTGTAGGATTGTAACCGTTTCTTCAAAATCGTACATTTTAACGGTGATGAGATGAAGATCCAGACGAGTCTAGAATTTCTCCTCCTGCTTTCAGTGGTTGCAATGCTCGGTTTTAGCACGCTGGTATTTTATGAAAAAGGGATGGGACTCAACAAAGAATCGCTTAGTGCTTTTGAGTTGCAGGCTCCCAATCCGAATTCAGTAAATTTGACTGTTGCTCCAGATCCCCAGATATTAATTTATTTTCCGCTGAATTCCACGCTACTCTCCGAAAACGAATTTCAGATAGATGCATATGGCTGCACTTCGGGAAGAGACGATGTGAAGTTCCTGTCCAACACGACTGAATTTTCCCAGGACAACATCTCTTTTGCGTCAGACAACATAACAATGGTGAATGGACAGTTCGAACCTCTAATATCGGGTCCAGATAAGATAAAAGTGGAGTACGGCTTAGTCTGTTCTGGAATAAACAAGACTTCTTCGGAGATATTTGAAACTTATGCTTTGAAAAACGGCCAGGAGGGAGGCCAGGAAGGAAACCAGATTTCCGGATATATACTAAGAAGGAATGAATCGCTTAATTATAGTGGCAGCTCTGACCAGGTAACAGACCTAGAGGAGTCGAGTCATTGCACAATGACAAATGTCAGAACTGGAAGCATTTTCAGCTTTCCAGTGCAGTGTGGGACTACCAATGCTTGGGACTATGTGATATTCGATGACAATTGCCTGGAACCGTATTATTCCTATTCGAGTACCTTTTGCATAGTTCCAATTTCGACAGGGTACAATATAAGCAGCTTTGATCAGTATGACTACATTGCAACTTACAATATCTCGCTGATCATGTACACGCCAGCTGGAATTTTGGAATCCAATCTCTCAGACAAGAAACCGGATGGGGAAATATTCCTCAATGGAATTGATGTTGGAAATGCAGATGTGATTAGTGTGTATGCTGGTGCATACCAGCCTGGAATAGAGATAATGAGAAACCAGAGCGTCTATTGGAATGTTAATAATACGGTTTATGAGGATTATGTCCAAGCTGAAAACAACCTCCATTCAACGTTGTCCTTCTATAATTTATCCGGAGTTTCAACTTCGACACAGGACTCAATACAAGAAGCCATATCTGCGTTTGAGAGTGCATCTAGCAGCATCGTAGCATCTAAGATGAACAGTGCAGATGGTGCTTGCAGGATAAGCAATGACAATTATGTCTGCCCTGCGGTCTCCCCTTTCGAATATACAATAGATGCGAATATCTCAGATTCTCTTGGGCTTCCGAACACGACTTTACCTTACCAAGGTTCGGAGATAGTTCTCTCCGAACGGTGAATTGATGAAGGCTCAATTTGCAACGATTGAAGCGATAATATCGTTATTATTGGTAGTAGTGTTCATTGGATTCGCTCAGACGACCATAAACAATAGCAATGGCAGAGAATATTCCGCAAGACAACTTCTTGTCTCAAATCTAGCGAGCTATGATTTCATCAATCAGATATCCGAAAATTATTCGAGTGGTGAGTGCATGAATAGTTATATTGCAGGTAATGGAACATGTCTATCAAGATATATGCAAGATTACATTTCAATATACGGGTTGAGCTCTTTTAGGGTTATTTTTGGAAAAGGTAACTTTTCTGAAGAAGGAAAGACAACGTGTTTTCCCTATAATTCCCTGCTGGGAAAGGAGGAATTATGCATAGAGGCTGATTGAATTTCGTTTTATGGGATAGTGATAACATTTGCACTTCTTGCGGCTTCCGTTCAAGTTGGATTGTTAATCAAATCAGTTGGGAGTATAAATTCGGTAACTGAGGATTATTACAGACTCGGTTCGCTGACAACTGTAGAAACCGAAATAAGCTTAATAAATTCGGGAGTTAGCCTGCAATATCTCAACTTTACCTCAAACCTTGATAATGTTTTTGTCTCATATGAAAATATGAGTTATGTGATAGACACGGGAGCAGGGAAATATGTAGTCTTCCCTGGAACGTAACTGTTCACTTCGCTCTCCATCTTATAAACTTCATTGCCACGAAGAAGCAAATTACTGTCTCTATAACAAAGATATATATTGCGGGAGGGAAAGATGGCGTCAGTCGATAGATATTTTGTATTAGGATAGATGCTGAGGTAGAAGGCAACACAAGAAATGCATAGAGCAATGGTTTTGGCAGAAGGTTGTATGGATAGAAAATAGGTGGAAATAGCCCGAGGATAAGTGTGATTATGGTTGTGTAGCCCCATACGGCTCTCGTGTGCGATGGCAGGAAGGATGCGAAGAAAGCAATCGATGAAACGGCTATATACAAAAACAGGAGAATAACAGCCATGAACACAAATAATAGTGGAGTGTATAGATGAAATATAATCCCTATAGCTATGTAGAGGATAATGCCAGGCAACGCAAAGAACATGTTGTTGAGCATCAAACCGAACATGTAAGACATTGGGGTGAGTTTTGTTGCAACTATAAGGTCTTGGAATTTCCATTGCAGCCTGAGGTTTGCGGCATCGTTCATCGTTATAAGTGCATTCGATACTATTATTGAGATGAAGCCACCGAGTATCGCAAAGGGAATTAATGATCCGGAAGACACTATACTGAAAATGAAGAGTAAGGAAAGTGGAATTAGCAGGGAAGAAACAATGTATGCGGCAACTCTCCGTATTGTGTTGAATCCGTATATTTTTGCAAATATGTACACAAATCTTAGATTCATTTAATCTCCTTGAGGATAAAAAGGTCTTCTAGGTCTAGTGGTTTTATGTCAAATCCTTTGTTGGCGTAATGTAGGGCTTCTTTGTTGTGGAGATAGGAAATATCTGTGCCTCCTATCCTAAATCTCATTTTTCCAGTAGCAACTCCTTCTACCCGCATTAGGCCTCGCATGGGTTTTAAAAGAGAATTTAGGCTGCCTTGCATTGTTACTCTTCCTGAATCGATCAAGACTATTTCATTTCCGAGAACTTTTGCCTCTTCCATGTAGTGGGTTGTGAGCACTACATTGCCTTTTAGCTTCTTTATAGCAGACCAGACCTCCATCCTGGAGATGGGGTCTAGACCCACAGTAGGTTCGTCTAGGAAAGTTAATCTAGCATTTGACGCAAGCGCCATTGCAACAAATATCTTCCGCTTCATTCCGCCAGAAAGAAAATCAGAAGGCTTGTCCCTGAAATCATATAGGCCGAGCAATCTGAGAGTTTTCTCTATCAGAGAATCTATCCGATCTCTAGGAATCTCTCTTGCGGTGAGATACATGAGAAGCTGCTCGTATGGGGTTACTATTCCTATTGCCTCTGCTTCTTGAGGTATACTGACTATAAGATCTCGAATTTGCCTAGCTTGATTTACAACATCATAGCCCAATACCTTTGCCTTGCCTGAAGTCGGCATCAGTTGAGTGGATAAGATCCTAAGCAGCGTTGTCTTGCCGGCCCCGTTTCTTCCAAGGATTATTGTTGTCTTTTTGTTAAGCTCTATGTTTAAGCCATTGAGTGCCAGATAGCCGTCTCCGTATCTTTTTACAAGATTGTTAGTCTCTATTATTTCCATAAGCGACACGCTTTTATTATTTGCGTTTAACTGATAAAAGTTCGGCGAACTTTTTCCTATTTACCTAGAAGATTTCATTTATCATATAATTTCTCTCTGTTAAATTTCCACTTCTTTCCTTTTATTCCTTCCTTTAAAATTTCAGTGGCTTGTGAAATCCCTTGCGTTTACGCATGTGGATGAAACAAGCCGTAAATTCTTTTCTATCGAAAAATTGTCAACGCGGCCGTTAGGCCGCGGAGACTGAAAACCATGGGTAGTGGAAACTACGAAAATAAAAACTTTGCGCACAACGCGCATTCGGTGGGTGCAAGTGAATATCACTTGCAATGGGTGACAAAGTACAGGTACGAAACTCTTGCAAAAGAGTCGCACTGGAAGGATTGCGAAACTGCAATTCGTTCTGTCGCCGAAAAGCATGGGATAAAGATAATTGAATTAGGGGTGATGGAAGACCATGTGCATGTTGTGGTCACAATTCCTCCTGAAATGTCAGTATCTCATGCAATTGGACTCCTAAAAGGTGGGAGTTCGTATGAAATGTTCAGGAAACATCCAAACTTCCGGAAGAGATACTGGAATGGTCATTTCTGGGGAAGAGGATATTTCTACAGGTCTGTAAGCAACATCACCGATGATGTTGTTAGGAGATATGTTCGCGAGGACAACAGTCAGAGACAGAAAAGGCTACCTGTAGCCCAATAGAAATCCCACACCTTTAGGTGTGGGTAATTTAATAGCTGGCGAACTTCATTTTCAAGATCTAGATTTCTTTTCTTTTGCTTTAGGAAAGTCTTTTTGTTTTTAGCTTTAAGGGAATTTTCATTTTTCATAATTATCAGCTATACTCTCATTTGGATTCAAGTTGAGTAGAACTAATACACATTCGGAAGGAAAGATTTATAAGTATAATGGTAGTTATACTTACTATGATTATACATAGGCCTGAAGAGCTGAAGAAGCTTGAAGAGGGCAAGAAATGGATACTTGTGTATGGAAGGAGAAAGACAGGAAAGACCTTCCTGGTAGAGAACAATATGAAGTATGATCTCTATTTTTTTGTAAACAGGGACAGGACAATAATCTCAAAAACAGAGGCTAAGCAAGTAAGCTATGACGCGTTTCTTGAGGTACTTAAACTTAGCTTAGAGTCAGGAAAGACGATAGTAATAGATGAATTCCACAGATTAGGTGATTCTTTCTTTGACTTTCTGCATTCATCCAAGAAGACTGGACGCTTGATACTCTTGACTTCGACTCTTTACCTTGCTAAGAAGCTGCTTTCTTCAAATTCTCCATTGCTTGGTCTCTTTAAGGAAATCAGAATTTATCTTATAAGTCTAAGTGAGTCTCTAAAGGCATTGGAAAACATTGATATTGGAAAAAGGGAACGTCTAGAACTTGCAATAATACTTCGGGAACCAATAGCAATAGAGTATTTTGATGAAAAGAAAAACGCACGAGAAACTCTTGCCGAGATACTGATAAGTTCAATTAACACGATACCGGCGCTTACTGGAGAGATTTTTGCAGAAGAAGACAGGAATATGTCCGCAGCGTACAAGGCGATAATAGGGGCAGTGGCCTCAGGGAAAATGGTCTCAGGGGAAATTTCAAGCCATCTTTTTTCAAAAAGGCTGATAAAGAAGGACGACCCCAGTATAATACAGCAGTATCTTGAAAACCTTTTGAAGATTGGCATATTGAGGAAATTGGAGATATTCGGCAAAAAAAGATTTGTATACAAGATAGAATCTCCGCTAGTAAGGCTGTTCTACTATGCAGACGAGAAATATGGAATCTCCGATAGGAAGCTTTCAGAGGAAGAGGCTACAAGAATAATAGATGAGATAATGCCAAAAATTGTAGAGGACAATGTAAGGGAGTTCCTCTCCGAAAGTTTGGGTTTGAAAGAAACAGTAGTAGAAGCTGCAGATTATGAGATAGATGGCTATCTACTAAAATTCAAGCAACCTTCAGTACTGTTAGAAGTCAAATGGAAACAGAAAGTGAGCAGCAAGGAAGTGGAACACACAGAGAAAAACTTGAATATTTTGAAGGCGGAGAGAAAAATACTCTTCGTGCAGGATAGCAGATCCGTCCATTCCGAGACACTTGAGGTAATGGATGTTAGCGACCTTGCAAGTCTGAAGGTTAAATGACACGTTATTTAGTGTGGAGAAGTGAGGTGTTTTACGTGCTTTATAGATGTTGTTAGGTTTAGTTGTTAGCATATAAAAAGATATATTTATATATCTATTTGATATAAATATAATATGATATCATGAAGGCTATACAAACACAAATAACGCATTCGCCAACATTAGATACAGTTTTGATGGTAGAAAAAACCTTACAGGATGCAAAAGAGGTAATTAAAGTTGCGGAGCTAAAAAGAAGGTTACCTAGAAAAGTGATGCATCAGACATTATTGCAGGTCTTAGATTATCTACAGGCTAGTGGAAAGATACTTATAACTACAAAAGGTGTTGTTTGGACGTATACTCCGAAGGATATGATGGAGAAACTGAAGAAGGGTTATGTTTTATGAAGAT
>CAZJZM010000026.1:0-9178 GCA_964550485.1 Microcaldota archaeon
CCTGAGTTCCCATAATCGTATTAGAAAGGTAAGGTATAAATATACCTACCTCCGTAATACGGACACTTAATCCTTAGCCCCGAGAGGGATTTGAACCCTCGACCTTTAGTTTACGAAACTAACGCTCTAACCGGACTGAGCTACCGAGGCATGATTATAAAGTAACGACCCGTTTACTTTTAGATGTCTATTATTTGAAAATCCTATTTCTTTTATATATTTCAAGACCTGTACCCTTCCATTTAAATAAACAGTATAAGCTTCTCCGAAGCGTGTATTGTGTATTGAGAATGTAGGTTTAAAACCTTTAGCTAGAAATATCTGATAAAGTTGTATGCTCAGTCCTCTATTCCTAATGTGAAGCAGTATCCTGGGATATGGGGTTCTGTATACTCTTCTTTTATCGAACGCCAAGCAACCATCAGTATCTATTATTCCTCTTATACATGCTTTAGAACGTTTCCGACTCTTGCTAATTACCGTAGGTATTCTAACATTGTATGTCTTACCTTTTCCCGATTGAATGCCTAACTTATTTAAGAAAAATGTAAAATTTTTATTATTTATGCGTAAACGAACCCCAAACGGTCCTGTTCTAATAAAAGGCGTATAAGACAACTCTTTTCTAATGATTGGTGATAACCTCTGTTTAAAGTAATCCAAATCCAATATTCTGTCTCCAGAAATTTCAACATACCTATTCTTGTAGATATTTCCATCGCCTATAATGGCACCTATTAGTTCCGACATCTCTTCAGAAATTTTCATGAGTTTCAGGCCTATTGCTATTATTCAACTTCATTACCTAAGTATTCCAGTCTTAATATATAAAAGTTAGGTGAAGAAGGCCAAATCTTATTGAACGCGAGATTAATAAGAAAGCTAACCTGGACGTTCTTCTATTGAGCTACTGGGCATCTCTGCGCCTGCGCATAGTATATAAAGGCAATAGTGCTAAAAAGATTAGCATCTATAACTTGTAACGGTAATTGTAAATGGGATTAGAAAACATTCCTTATGGCTCTCAGGCCGGCGGCGGAACTAATGAAAGACCGTCCTATATCCAGGGAATGGCCCCTGCTTCGTCATCGGGTCGATCGACAATGAAGACGATTAACAAGGTGGCGATCTCGGCGGTTGCAGTAATCATAATAGTGGTAATAGTCTACATCGAATACAACCGTCTGCATGTCCCTAATTTTACACCGACGCCGCCTCCAACCAATAATATCATAGTTCCAGTTAATGTCTTTAACGTCTCCTCATGCAAATCCATCACCTCTCCAGGAGTCTATCATGTGGTAAGGGACATAAGTTCAAACCAAGCCGACGGCCCCTGCATCAATATCAGCAGCAGCAATGTTGCACTTCTGGGGAACAATGATAAAATAACTGGTAATGGCCCTTATGTGCAGATTCCTCCTTTTTCCTACGGGGTGGAGATATCTGACGCCTCAAACGTGGTGGTCTCTAATCTAACCCTTTCTAAGTTTTCCTATGACATCTTTCTGGACAATGTCTCCTATTCCAAGATTTTCGGTGCGAATGTGCTTAATGCAACAATATCCGGGATATATCTTTACAATTCACGTTACAACCTAGTAGAGAATAATAGGGCATACTTCACAGCGGGTCTAGATGGCGGCATAGGCCTTACCGGAGGAGGAAACAACACAGTGCAGACCAACCTTGTGGTAGAAAATGCATATAACGGCCTGTACATAAACTCAAGCAACAACCACTTCATCAACGATACGTTGGAACAGAACCCGATAGACATCGCCTGTATTTCTGGCTCTGGACTGAGATATTCCAATATGTTCTCGAGTTCAGTATGCGCTGTCAATTATTATTGCAACTTTGCCTACTGCTCAGACATAAACGTTCCTTCGGGCCTGGGTTACGCATTATCAAACCAGATAAACAGATGCGGCGTAATTGAGTCCCCTGGCGACTACAGAGTCGGTTCCGATCTCAATCTCTCCTTCTATGTCAACACCTCAAACCCACAGTCGGTCAACACCTGCATACGGATAGACTCGCCAAACGTCCGGTTGAATTGCAGCAACAATACCATATACAACTCACACTATGGCGTCTTAGCGGCTGGCGTATACAACACTACCCTGGCAAATTGCTATTTCTACAACGACACTTACGGCATCTACCTCGCCAATTCCTTCAGTAACAACGTTATAGGAGGCGGCGCAGCGAAGGGCAGGTATGCGCTCTACCTGAACAACGAGTCGATCACGACAATCTCAAACGTGGACTACCACGGAAATGTATACGGGATATACATAAACAACTCCGAAGGCCTGACCTTCAGGGGCAACAACGTAAACAACAACACCTACGGGATTTACTACAACAACGGCACTACCCTGTCCTTTTTCAACAACAAGATCAACTCGGATACGAATGGCGACCTTTTCTGCTCTGTCCAGACCTATGGTTCCAGATATGAGACCTTTGAGAACAACCAGTGCGGGAGTTCCGACTGCAACTGGGCCAATTGCGCTTCGCACTTCCTTCCCCCCCAGCCCACATATCCGATATCCAGCTGCGGGGTCATCTCTACTCCGGGCAACTATGTCCTCCAATCGGTGATTACATCCACCGCAGGAGGTAACTGCATAAAGATAAACGCAAACAACGTAAACTTCGACTGCCAGGGGAAATTCCTCTATGGAGTGGACCTGGGCAATGCGTTCTCGATCGCTAACAAGACAAATGTGAGCATAGACAACTGCGAGATGTTCCAGTACGCCCTCGGCATAAACGCCACAAATGTCAAATCCCTCAATCTTCAAAACGACATCGTGGAGAACAGCAGCAGCGGAGTTTCCCTGACCAATGCCAACTACAGCCAGATAATAAACTTGAATGTGATCGGCTTTGGAGGATACGGCTTCAGCATGAACAGGGTGAACGACAGCGTGATAACCAACAACACCGCGGACAACGGAGTAAACAACGCTACCGGCTTCGTCTTCTCCAAGTCCAACAGGAATATAATCACTTTTAACGATGCTGAAAACAACCCCGACTACGGATTCGTCTTCGCCAATTCCATATCCAACCTGATATTGAACAATACCGCCGTCTCCAACTTTGGTTATGATTACAACTGCGTTGGCGGAAGTTCGGGACTTTATGCTGAGGCCGGATTAACCAACCGTGGATTGAACAAGAACAGATGCTTCTGGATGATCGAGACTGATCCCCTCATCTCAAATTCCTGTCTCGCCATAAGCAGTGGAAGCACCATATCGATGCCCGAGGACATGCTCTACACCTACGGCCGCACCTGCTTCACGGTCTACAACACAAACTCGACAACCGGCAGCTACACTGTGATAAACTGCAATAACCATACGGTCATGGCGACAAACGGAGGGGTCTTCGCCGACATAGTGAATTCCTCATCGGTAACGATAGAGAACTGCTACCTGGAGGGCTTCTCGCGGGCCATAGAGGTATCCGGTCCGTCCGCCCACATACTAAACAACACCATAGTGTACTCCAACTACTCGGTGCTAGTAAACGGAACGACATATCCGGTGATAGCGCAGAACAAGATGGAAAACGACACCTACGGCATATACTCCCAGAATTCGCGATACGGTACAATAGAGGAGAACACCTTCAGGCATAATGTAACCACCGCCATAACCCTTTCGGGTGGTTCGGCCTACAACCTAATGGGCAATTTTGCAAACAACACCAGGATAGGACTCTATCTCATCAACTCGCAGACCAACATAGCAGAGAATAACAGTTTCCTTAACTCGGCCCTCTACGGCATCGCATGCACGCAGTTCGCCGAGAACCAGAGCAACAACCTGGACGACGGAGGAAACGCCTGCTCGAGCAACATCAACTGCAGGTGGATGACCGCTTCGCCAAGCTGCAAGCCTTCTTAGCCTGAGTCTGATTGGCAGATTATGGTTTCATGAGATTTCTGATCTTCTTTATCGCGGCGCTGTTCCTTGTCTCATTCATACTGCTTGCGGGTTTAGCTTGGAGCGAAGGCCCCTTGGGCAAAGAATCAATAGCTCAGTTGGGCATAGCCGCACATGGCGGCCAGGTGCATACCGTAAACGTCTACCTCGCGCTGACACCGGAAGAGCAGGACCTGGGCCTCATGTATCAAAGATCAATGGGTAACTGCAATGGGGATGGAAACTGCTACGGCATGCTCTTCGTCTTCCCAAATTACTCCGACCAATGCTTCTGGATGAAGAATACAGTAATGCCCCTGAAGCAGATCTGGATTACGGGAAACAGCATAACCTCCGAAGTCAACGCGAGTCCCTATTCCACAGCCGCCTACTGTCACTACGGGAATTCGGTGCTGGAAGCCTATCCGAACTCCTCCCTACAGATTGGAGATGAAGTCACCTTGGAAAAAGTGTTCAGGTAAAGCCGAAAACCGAAGGCAAAGCAAACCCATCTAAGGCGGCGCATCCCCCCAGAATGGAATATATACCTTTATGAAGCATTAGTATCGTTCGGAACAAATTCTTTCGGACGTTTGGCGTTTTTAATGGTAGCAGGTACAAGCATAGAACTTACCGTCGCAGATGCCCTTGTGACAGATTCGGGTAGAAGCATCGCCAGAATAGATTCAAAATCAAGAAGGATTCTCAACGTGGTCTCTGGCGATGTCATAGAAATAAAGGGGAAGATCAAGGCCTCCGCCGCTACCGTCTGGCAGGCGCATCCGAGCGACGAGGGGCTCGGCTTCATTAGGATTGACGGTTATTTGAGGCAGAACTTGGGAGTGGGAATAGGCGACAAGATATTCGTCTCGAAGACTGAAGCAAAGGAGGCCGAAAAGGTAATACTTGCGCCTCCTCCAAGCCAGCGACCTCCGCTTTCCCCTGATTTTGCCGAATACGCGAAAAGAAGGCTGGAGAACAGGCCCCTTACCAAGGGCGATTCCATACCAATACCGATGTTCGGGCTCGTCTTCAATTTCCTCGTGGTTCAGGTGATACCCCACGGCATAGTCAAGATGGGCGCTAAGACAAACCTCATAGTAAAGGATGAACCTGTATCCGAATCGATAGTGAAGATAGGCGATGTGCACTACGAGGACATAGGAGGTCTTGACGATGCCAAGCAGAAGATAAGGGAGATGGTGGAGCTGCCGATACGTTATCCCGAATTGTTCGACCGCCTCGGCGTTGAAGCCCCGAGGGGAGTACTTTTGTACGGATCACCAGGAACCGGGAAGACGCTGCTTGCGAAGGCGGTGGCCAACGAGAGCGACGCCAATTTCATTTCCATTTCAGGCCCCGAGCTTGTGAGCAAGTTCGTCGGTGAGAGTGAGGAGAAGCTGCGAGAGATCTTTAAGGCCGCGAGCGAGAAGGCGCCGACCATAATCTTCATGGACGAGATAGACGCGATAGCGCCCAAGCGCGAGGAAGCGACAAACGAGGTCGAGAGGAGAATGGTATCGCAATTACTGACGTTAATGGACGGCATGTCGAAAAGGGGACAGGTAATAATCATCGGAGCGACAAACCGCCCAGATGCGATAGATCCAGCGTTGAGGAGGCCTGGAAGATTCGACAGGGAGATAGAGATAGGGGTGCCGAACCGCGATGCGCGCAAGCAGATACTGCAGGTGCACACCAGGAGCATGCCCCTTTCGAAGAATGTCAATATTGACGAGCTCGCGAGCATGACCCACGGATACACCGGCGCTGACCTTAATGCGCTGGTAAAGGAGGCGGCGATGTACACCCTGAGGAAGATATGGCCGCAGATTATAGACAAGCAGTCGGTTCCCACAGAGATACTGGAGAAGCTCTCGGTCGACCGGGAGGATTTCATCTACGCGCTGAAGAGCATACAGCCGAGCGCGCTCAGGGAGGTCTTCGTCGAGAGGCCGAACATACACTGGGACGATGTCGGAGGATTGGACAAGGTGAAGGAGGAGCTCAAAGAGGCCATAGAGATGCCGCTGAAATACTCCGAGTCATTCAACAAGATGGGCATAAGGCCGATAAAGGGCATACTGCTGGTGGGCCCTCCGGGAACCGGGAAGACGCTGCTTGCGAAGGCCATAGCCACCGAGCGCGAGACCAATTTCATAGCCATAAAGGGGCCGGAGATACTGAACAAGTACGTCGGCGAATCCGAGAAGACCGTAAGGGAGATATTCAGGAAGGCGAGGCTTGCCGCGCCGTGCATAATATTCATTGATGAGATAGAGTCGATAACCAACACGCTGAACATCGAGGGCGAGAACACCATAGCACCGCGCATAGTCGCGACATTGCTGACGGAGATGGACGGATTGCAGGAATCCAAGAACGTTTTCGTCCTGGCGGCAACCAACAATCCGGAGAACATGGAACCGGCGCTGCTGAGGGCCGGTAGGTTCGACAAGATAATAGAGATACCGATGCCGGACGAACTGGCAAGGGCTGAGATATTCAAGATACACACGAAGAGGATGCCTCTCGACGCCAGCGTAGACCTTGCGGGGCTCGCAAAGGACACCGAGACCTACACGAGCGCGGAGATAGAGAATATATGCAGGGAGGCGGGGATGAATGCCATAAGGAACAAGCGCGACATAGTCAAGATGGAGGACTTCAGGAAGGCGCTCAAGGAGGTCAAGCCGGCGATACCGAAGGAGGTGGCCGAGAGGATCAAGAGGTTCAAGGAGGAGCCCGACGCAGTGTACAGATGACGATTAAGTGATATTATGAAGATAGTATTCTCAGACAAGAAGAGCGGAAAGACAGCGCAGATAGACATCGCGAAGGATAGCGAGCCAGCCTACATGGGAAAGAAGATAGGAGAAGTGGTCGACGGAACCGCAGCCGGACTTCCGGGATACAAGCTCAAGGTAACCGGGTTGAGCGACAACACCGGCTCGCCCTCAAGAAGGGAGATAGACGGGACGAGAAAGGCAAAGCCGCTTCTCGGATTCGGAGTGGGAATGCGCGTAAGGATAAAGGGCCATCGATCAAGAAGGATGGTGAGGGGCAATACCATAAGCGTCGACACCTCCCAGATCAACACGGTCATAGAGGAATACGGAGCGATGAGCAGCGAGGAGCTCTTCAAGCCGAAGGAGAAGAAGGCGGAATGATCTCCGGTGCTTCGCCATGGCAAATCAAAACGTGATATTGGAGGCTCATGACATACAGTCATGGGAGCATGTGCCGAAGGAGGGAGGCTATCCCGAAGCGATAGTGGGAGGCTTCATCAGAAACAAGAAAGGAGAACTTCTTCTGGTCGATTCCTACAAATGGAAGGATTTGTGGAGCGTGCCTGGCGGGCACGTCGAGTTCGGAGAGACGCTTGTTGATGCACTGCGCAGGGAGATAATGGAGGAGGTTGGAATTAAGGTGAAGGTTACACGCCTCCTGGACATACAGGAAGCGATATACCCAAAGACATTCGTCAGGAAGGCGCATTTCATCTTCTTCAACTATCTGTGTGAGGCGGTGGACTCCAAATTAAAACTTGACAAAAAGGAGATACAGGGATACAAGTGGGTAAAACCCGAAGCCGCGAAGAAGCTTAAGATGAACGAGTTCACAAGGCATACCTTAAAGCTCCTGACGCTCAAAGGAGCATATGAAGCGTCAATACCAGCGGCGCTCGAGAAGAAGCTCCTTTAGGCAAAAACAATGATCGAATGCTGAAACAAAGCGAACTTAATATAGGCACCCTCGGCCACGTGGACCACGGCAAGACCACGCTAGCCTATGCCATCTCGCACGTCTGGACCGACGTCCACAGCGAGAGCATAAAGAGGAGCATGACCATAAAGCTCGGATACTCAGACGCGCTGATAAGACAGTGCAACGCCGGGGGCAAGCTTTCCTATACTGTGGATGAAAAATGCAGGGACGGAAAGGAAGCGGTCCCATATCGAAGAATCTCGCTTCTCGATGCGCCTGGCCACGAGACGCTGATGGCCACGGCCATAGCAGGATCATCCATAATAGACAGCGCGCTCTTCGTCATTTCCTCTACGGAGCAGGTCCCGATGCCTCAGACAAGGGAACATCTCATGATAATCAACGCCCTTGGCATAAACAAGGTGATAATAGTACAGACCAAGATCGACATAGTCGGCAAGGAGCAGGCGAAGAAGAACTACGACCAGATCAAGGCGTTCATAAAGGGGAGCGTGATAGAGAACGCGCCCATAATACCGGTGATGGCAAATAAGGGAATAAACATAGACTATCTGTTGGAGGAGATAGCCAACATCAAGATTCCGGAGAGGGACACCAAATCCGATCCGGTGATGTACGTTGCGAGGTCCTTCGATGTCAACAGGCCCGGAACCTCCATAAAGAAGCTTGTGGGCGGAGTTATAGGAGGCTCGATAATAAGGGGTGAGTTCAAGGTGGGCGACGAGATTGAGATACGGCCGGGGATGAATGTTTCAAAGGACAAGCAGAAGAACGAGAAGTATGAGCCCATAATAACGAGGATAACAAGCCTCGCCGCTGCTGACCAGCCGTTGGAGACCGCCATAGCGGGAGGGCTCATAGCTGTTGGTACCGAAGCTGATCCCGCGCTGGCTAAGGCAGACGGGCTGGTGGGCCAGGTTGCCGGGAAGGTGGGAAAGCTGCCTCCAATAGTAAGCGAGATAACGATGGATTACCATTCGCTGGCGAGGGCGGACCTTCCGAAGCAGGCGTTCAGGCAGGCCGAGCCATTGATACTGGGAGTCGGAACCGGCACTGCGGTGGGATACATAAAGGGAATGAAGAAGAACAAGCTTGAGGTCACGCTCAACCATGCGGCATGCATAGACAAGAAGGCAAAGATAGCGGTCATGAGGAACTTCGGCCAGAGATGGAGGCTTGCAGGATACGGAACTCTAGTATGACTTTTTTATTCTCTCAGATATAAATTCAACGAACTTTTTCCTGTCGCTCTCTTTTCTGAAGCGATTGAACTTTTTCATGTTCACTGAAAAGCCAGAGGCATGCGGATGCCCTCCTCCTCCGAGTGGCATTGAGAGTTTGGTAGTATCGCATTTCCTGCTCCTCAGGTGGGCGGTCCCATTTACTATGTTGACATAAATTCCCAGATCGCAGCCGGTCTTGTTCATTATGGCCACGCATCCTTCGGTCGACTTGAGATTTTGGGAGAAGCCGATGTACGCATTGTCTCCAGACTTGTAAAGATT
>CAZJZM010000026.1:9188-9894 GCA_964550485.1 Microcaldota archaeon
GATTTTTCAGCATTTTCGTTATCCTTTCCTTATTTATCTTATCGAATTTTTTGGCGTCGTCGACTATCTTTTTATCCAAGAATCTTCCGCTTGCAAGAACCTCGACAATGTGCCTGAGGGCTTTGTCTCTTTTCGCGTAGGGTTCGAGCGTGTTGCATAGCATTATGCTCATGTCGTATATTCCTATGAGCTTGGCGGTCTCCTTTTTGGGAGGCTTTAGATAGAAATCGGAATAGTGCACAAGATCCGAGAATTCTTTTGCAAACTTTCCTTTGACCTTCAGGTTTCTGTAGGTTATCTCTGTGGCACAGTACTTTTCATTCTCGCCGACAATTGCAACATCGCAGATTTCTGCCACCTCGCGGAGTGCATACTCAGTCCAGATGTGATGGTCCAGCCAGATTACCCTGCCTCCATTACTTTTTACCTTCTGGATCATTTTCCTGTAATGGCTGACTAGTATCTTGTCTACTCCCAGATCGGTAAGGAATAGCACTGTTCCTTTCTCTTTTTCTGCAATCCTTTCAACAGCCTTTCTTACGTAGGTCACCCCTTTCTCAGAGTAATTTGTAAAAAATATTCTTTCAGATGGTACCTTGTACTTGATCTTGATTAGTGCAGCACTTCCCAGGCCGTCTATGTCGTTTGCATGTGTTACAGAAATAATATTCATGATTAGAAACCGTTCTTCAAGAATAAAAAGCCT
>CAZJZM010000027.1:0-9877 GCA_964550485.1 Microcaldota archaeon
TATTCTATGACAAAAGAAGCGATGTTGGAAAATAGAGAAGGAATTATCAAAGTGTACAAAGCATCTGGCGATTCAGACTGGATATGTAATACCATTAATCTATTCGGTCAAGGCAAGATAAAGTATGAGAATTCTGCTACTGAACCAATAGGTGTAATAATACTAGAAAATTCAATTTCAGCAAAAGATATTAAATATACAACCAAATATCCAATTGATCATATCTTACGGGGCATTATTGCAGGCATAGTTTCAGTAGTTTTAGATAAAGATATTGATGCAATAGAAACAATGTGCTGTGCTACTGGAAGTAGTAACTGTAAATTTTTTATAGCAACTAAAGAGGACATTGAAAATAAATTTGCTATTTTGTATAAACAACAGATATATAGTCAAGATAAAAGTAGTACTACTATCAATTTAGTCTGAGATAATCCACAAGATGTTATATCATGCCTATTTGGAAATACTGATACAGTAGATAGAGATAAAAGCCTTAAGTCCTATAAACTTTGGGTTGTTATACGGCACACAAAAGCATGTTACAGCATCTGCAAGATATTGCAATACAGACCAAACTACGACGATACAATAGAAAATTCCAAGCAAACGAATCATTCATTGGAATAAAGCCAACAATGAGTGAATATGGATCTTTTCTTAAAGGTTATGTAAGTACAAATATGTCAGATAAATGGCAGGGAAAAGACATCCCGATAAAAGGGAATAATTATTGGACAATTGGACCACCAACCCAAACTGGTAATTCTTCGCGCTTTGATCCAACAAGCAATTTATATCAAGCTTGGTTTGGTATTTATACACATGTGGGTGTGGACGGAAAACAATTTGGTCTAAAAGACAATGAACCGGACATTGAACTTTTAAAGCGTCTTGCGGAAGTGGATCAGGATTTCTGGCTCAAAGCATATGGGGATCCAAATCCTTTTTCTCGTCTTACAAAATTTGAAAGCAGAGGACATTTACTTGTAGATGGAAATAAAGCATGGTTATATTACGGAGAAATGCATAGCCACTCGGATGTTGGTTTTAAAGGAAGGGGATATGAGAAAGCTTATGGCAGAGTAAGAGCTGAAAAATTCGATTTAGACACAGCTTCAAAGGCATCTTTGTTTATACCAAACCCACAATTATGGAGTAACTATGTAAATTCATACCATCCTATTAATCTCAAAGGATTTTTTACTGTGATTCCGTTTGAAAGATCAACTGTATGCATCTATCTTAACGGCGCCGAATATCAAGACAACAACAAAAAACATTACGACACATGGCCATTATTAGAACGCGATGCACTAGCTCTAATCAAATCTGTAAAAACACCACGAATATAATCTTATTATTTGTAAACTTCTTCAGCAGGTTTAACTTTAATCCCTTCTTTTGTTATTTCAAAATCGTGAATATATTTACTATGATCGCTACTCCTCATCTTAAGTACGGTCATCGTTCTTACTCTTTTCGCTCCTATAAGTTGATTATACACGACAACGACTCCGTCACAGACATATTCGCTAACTCCATCAACTGTATTTGCATGTTCTTCATCTTTTGCATCTGTGAGGATCATGTTAGTAGTTCCCAACTTCGCCAATTCCTGTACAACTAAATACGCTACTCTTTTCTCCGAATGTCCTTTGTAGAATATTCTACCTTTTGGATCCTGGTCCAAAGTAGCCATTGTTTCATACCTATATTCCTTATCTGCCTCCAATGTCGCCTGTTCCTTAACGTCCCAGAGCGGAGTCAATCCTGTATAGGCCAAAGGCGTGGCAAACTGGTCTATGTTTATTGCAAAATCAGCTAGGCTGTCAAAAACCAATCGTTCTGCATGCGCGGCCTTGATTTCCTCTTCCAGCATATCAAAAAGGTTAATCTTTGGCTTATCCAAAGGTATCTTCAAAAACGTGATTTTGCCTTCTTTTTCTAAAGCATCCACATCCCATCCAAACTGCCTTGCCTGCGCCTTAACCAATTCATTTGGGCTGTCCAATGAAACATAAATTCCGTTTTCTCCATTCATCGCCCCGTTGACAAGGTATTGCAATCCAAAAATAGTCTTCCCTGTTCCAGGCTGGCCTACCAAAAGGATGTTGAAACCCTTAGGTATCCCTCCCTCAATTAACTCATCGAATCCAGGTATCCCTGTTTTTACTCTCTCCAAACTGATCACCCAAGCAAATCCTTGTTACCAGTAATGTGTATAAACCTTATATAACTATCCGTGCAAGATATTCCATGATTCACATGGCAAAAGGCTCCAAGAAGAGTTCAAAGAAAAATTCAGGCGAGAAACTCAGGGCCCTCATGCGGACGCAGGCTATAAACGACATTCTTTCAAAAAGCATCACCGAGAGCGAAGCGCTTCAGAACTCGGGTGACGACAGGCCGATCTATGACTCTCACGTAAACGATCTTCTGGAGAACAAGACAAGCGGTGAGACTACAATGTCATCTCAAAGGAAGTCTCCAAAAGCTAAGAGACAAGTAAAGAACAGGTCCAAATCCAACACCAACAGAAGGAAAACCAGAGCCACAAAGCGTAAGAGATAAGGTTATATGGTAGGGAAAGTCAGCATACTCACAATTTGCATCGTTATTTTGGTAATCTTAGCAATTATCGCCAACGTGGCGCTCACAAACCACGCCTCAGGCAGCCTTCAACAGCCAGCTACGATTCTGCCTGGTCCTTTCCCAAGCGGAGCATGCCATCCACATGTCCAGCAGAGCTATAGCAATATCACTACGGTTACGGGACTATCAGCCTATAATCTGTCCGGAACAGAGGACTATGTGATAAGCCCAGGCGGCTCTGGCAGGATAAGCTATACAACCTACGTGGGAAAGAACATCGGCGAAGGTGAGGCAGGAACCAACACGACGAACTGGGCAGATTTTTACCATCTAAGTACAAACAATCTTACCGGGAATACGTATCCAGGGATGAACGTCTCGATCCAGCCACCCAGCGAGACCTTCTATTTCAATAGCAGCTATACTGTCGGAGTCGGCGTCACAGCGCTGCCAAACGCGACAAGAGGCACTTATTGGGTCGTGCTTAGTCCAGGGATATGCCAAGGAGGACCAGTGTTCCTGCTTACGGTGGGAAATGCGCCTTACAATGGCACTATACCTAACGGCACAGCTGTGGGCAATATTAATCCAACCTAATCCCATAACTCCGATCAAAATCAACCATACAATCCCCTCCTATCTTTACTTATAGTATTTATTGCAGGCTCTCATTTTCCTAGAATACTCCGTTTGCATTATCTTCAATATACTACATATATCTACCTCAATTATTCAACTTATCCTTCAAAATCCATGACAACAGTCTAAATACAGATTAAACACATCATAAATGGATGATAAAACGGAAAAGGCGCGACAGGATTATGGAAGCGCATTGAAGATTTTACACAGAGCAGTCCTAGGCGGTGTCTTTGCCGCGGCAACTCTGGCCATGGTTCCTAATCCTGCAAACGGTCAATTACTACCCAACAAAGAAATGATTAGGGATAGCAGTTCTAAAGACAAGGAAATTGTTCCCGCACCAATTCTCATCTCACCTTCTGGTTTACCATATCTTCGCCAATTTCTAAAACTACCATTTCAAGCTCTTGATTCCGTTCCTAAAAGCAACCCCAACAATCCAAATGCTACCATATGGGTCCAAGATCGCGAATGCTGGATCGTAGGTAAATTTCTAAACTGCTATCGCGAAGTAGTACTTATGGCAATACCTAAAGGCGTCTCTGAAATCGCTTCAGATGTCCTGATCGCCAGATATGTTCTAATCGATCCTGATATCCACTGGGGTGGAAGATGGGCAAGAGGAGATGAAATTAAGAGCTATCTCAATCATCATAATAACGGCGACTTCCAAAGACCGGGATTCACGATTCAACATGAGTCAATGGTAGGTCACCAGCGAGGTCTTCCACAAGCCCTTCGGCAACCAGGTTTCCTAAAGCCAGAACTCAGGGGATGACAGGCCGATCTACGACTCGCACATATTCATCTGTGTCTCTAAAGAGATCTCTCTTTTTCTTCCAGAACGCCACGTTTGCATTATCTCCAACATAATCCATATATCCACTTCAATTAATCAACATATCTCCAAAAATCCGCAACATCAGTCTAAATACAGTCCAAGCACACCATAACTGGTGATAAAATGGAAATGGTAAGACAAAGAGACACAGATACCTTCAAGATTCTACGTACAGCGGCTCTCGCCGGCGCTCTTGCTACGGCAGCGACTCTAACCATGGCTCCAAAGCCCGCAAACGGTCAGTTGCTATCTGACGGAATGCTTAGAGACAGCAAAGTTTTCCAGGATAAGAAAATAGTTCCTGCGCAACTGAGCATCAATCTTCCCGGTGTTACAATTCAACTTCCAATTCCCGTACCAGTGCCTGCTCCGATCTATATCCCCCCAGCCCAAGACGATACAGTATGGTTCCAAAACAACGAATGCTGGGTCACAGGCGGCGTCCTGAACTGCTATCCTGGTGTAGTGCTTATGGCAATTCCTCTGGGCGTTGTTGTGATAGATCCAACCGTCCTGATTTATCCGGGGCTCTACATTGGTCCGGATATCCGTTGGGGCGGAAGGTGGGCAAGAGGAGATGAAATCGGGCGCTATCACGAACGCCATAATGCCGGTGATTTCCGAAGACCTGAAGGACGCGGGCCCGAAAGAGGGCATGGACCGGAAGTAGGGCATGAGCAAGGCCGCCAACCTGATTTCCGAAGACCTGAAGTCAGGCAGGAACAGCACACGCCAGCAGTAGGCCGTCCGCAGGGCTCTCCACAAGCTCATCAGCAAGCTCCCAAGCGTGAAGAACAGAGAAGATAGCGGCCGCATAACTGAAACGGCCTTTCAGCTCACGCCATAGTTCTTTATACGTCAGCCTTGCTCGAATTCCTGTTCTTTCATTCAGGAGTCTCCTTTTCTCTAATTGAATCTACGGCATTCCGCATAGGGAATCTAAAACAGGTTTGCTGCCTTGAACCCTTTCATTACAGTCCTGCTAGCTTCTTCATATGAAACAAAACCCTTCTTTGGGATAAGTCTCTTCAACTCCTTATTCCAGATCTCCCTCATTGTTGCCATTCTTCTATTCAGCTGCTGTTCGTCAAACGAATGCCCATGTTCGTGCATCTTCCTATCAACAAGGCCGACTTCTATCTCATTTCCCTTCTTGAGCAGATAATAAAGGTCGTAAAGATCGCGCGCTTTCGGGGTAGCTCTAAAGAGCAATACAACTACTTTTTCTGCAAGTATCTCGGCTTCGGTCATCACAACTGCTACATAAGTCTGGATGTCTCGATATCCGGGCTCCCTGTTTATTATGTTAGGATCCTCTGCTACTTCGTCATCTTTATTTATCTCCACTTTCAAGTGCTGATAATGCCTCAACATCTCGAAGAGAGGTCCCCTTACGCTAAACTCATACTTTGTCATGCGATTGTCAGTTGAATGCCTAAGAATCCTTGTTGAGTAGGACTTGTTTATTTTGCTGATTACTTCGTTCAGAAGTACGTCTACCCTTTTCGGATCCCTGTTTCTTCGAGAAAGTGAAAAATCAAGGTCATCGGAGAACCTTGGTGAACCATAAAACTTTGATATGGCAGTGCCCCCCTTGAATACAAGCTGGTCGGCAAATTTGCCGTATATCTCAGCAAGAAAGAGCTCTTCAAGATAATCCTTTTCCTTTTGGTACGGTTCAATATAATTGCTGGTAACTGACAATGTCTCCTCATCTATCATATTCAAGCCTCTTTCCTGCGTTTTTAAGTTTTTTGACCTGCCTTAGATAGTTATAGTCTGCAAGCAGATCTGCTGTTTTTTTTATTATTTTCAGGTTATTGCTTTTTATTGCATAAGAAATGAGCCTTTCCACGCTTATCCTCGGTGGCGTTTCAAGAACATCTGGATCTATGTCATTCACATCATTAAAATAAAATATGTCTATCAAGGCTTTTTCAGGGTCAGCAATCATTATATTGCTGTTTGTTTCACGGCGGTATCCGAACATCATCTCTCTTTTTATGTGCTTGAAAATTATTTCATGTCCCAGAATGTCATGCACAGGCCTGTGCCTTTCTGGCGAAACCACATAAACGGTATTGGGTATCTGGGTGGTCAGTCCGTAATAATGAAGTGCAGATATCATGCTTACATAAGAAGGCGAAAGCATAGCCGAAGCAATTATGTATTCGTTGGTTCCCCTTACGGGATAATAAAGCCCCTTCTCTGCACGCTTTATAAAACCCCTTTCAACTGCCCGGTGCAGAAACAAAGCGACATATCTCCGAGGCTTTCTGAGAATCTTTGCCGCATCGTTCAAACGAAATACTGAGATGTTGTTTTTCCTAAGTGTTTCTATGAATACACTGGTCTGCATGCTTATAATAGGACAACAAGCTTTTTATACGTTCTTGTTCTCATAGTTATCAAATGATAAGAATAGTTACAAATAGATGTTTACAATAATCTCCTGATCCTCCACACTTCGCGGCATCTTAGGTGCGGAAGGCGGGGCTGTCAAGCGCTGTTAGGGCGACTCCCGTATAGTAACCGCAACGGAAGCCTATATCCCTTCGATCTCGCTTCCCTTCCTCTCGTCCTTCTTCTTTTCCTGGCTTCCCTTCTTCCCGGCAGAGAGCCTCACGCCGCTGTTCGGATCCCTTGTTATGGTTATATCGAGATCCTCGCTTCCGAGCATGTGCCTCAATTCCTCGTAGGTGTAGGAACCGATGTCCTTCGTTCCCTCCTTCTCCTTCTTTTCCAGGATCTCGGCCCTCCTTTCCATCATGAAGTCCTTCTTTATTTCGTTGTAGGCGATGCTCAGCTTCGGCTTCTCAGCGCCGTACATGTCGTCCCTGCCGAGCTCTATTGGCTTGTAGCCCTCTCCCTGGTAGATGAACGGAAGGACCGCGTTGAATTCGTTTGAGAGCGTTGCCACCGTCTTCTCGACCAGCTGCTTGTCCCCTCCTATGACGAAGTCGTCGCCGTTGAGGAATCCGACGAAGGTGTTGCTCCTGCTCTCCTTGACCTTGTCCTGGAGCAGTTGCGAGACTAGCCTCAGTATGGTTATCCCTGAGGAATTTCCGAACCTGGAGGCGAAGCCTGCGAGCCCCTCCACCCTTATCCTTCCCATCTCGTAATCGTTCTGGGTCTCCTTGAGCGCCCTTTCCACTGCGTCAGAGATCCTGTCCTCGTTCGGAAGGTCGATAAGCGGATCGAATTTCTTCCCCTTCTTCCTCAGGAAGATCGTGACAAGGCTCTTCAGCTCCAGCGGGTCGAAAGGCTTCTTTATGTAGTAATCGGCACCATACTTTATTCCCTTGAACCTGTTTGAAGTGGCGTCCATCGCGCTGACTATTATGACGACGGTTCCCTTGAGCAGGGGATCCATCTTTATGTTCTGGCAGATTTCCAGTCCATCCAGCCCGGGCATCATGAGGTCGAGGACCACAAGGTCAGGCTTCTCATACCTTATCCTCTTCAGGCCCTCTGCGCCATCGTAAACCTGGGCGATGTCGAAGCCCTTTCCTATGGAGAGCGCCATTAGCTTGTTTATGTTCCTGTCGTCCTCCACTATCATTATCCTGTTGAACAGTGGCTTGTCCTCAAGGATGTAGTAGGTGAGCAGCCCCCCGCTGTTCCTGGAGGCGATCGCGTGGGCCTTGTCAAGGACGTCAAGGCTCTTCTTGAGTAGTTCCTCGTCAATCTCCCGCGAGGAAGCGAAGCTCTTGAGCTCGTTGTAGGTTATCTCCTGCCTCTCGTTTATGACTGAGACAATGTCCGATTCCGCGTCCTCAAGGCTCTTCATCGAATCTATACAACATGCGCAGAATAGAATATATGCCTTCTCGCAGGACGGTGTATAAAAGAATCCAAGGTCTAAAGTACCCATGTGCAGTTCCAAACCAGAATCAATCCAGGTTATGTATTAATATAACTTTGATTCATTCCAGAACTGGCAAAGTCAAAAAGAGTTCAACAGTTATTGGTCTTTCTGGTAACAAAACACCATAGGAAACCGAAGAAAGTTGTTGCTCTGCCGGTTATCCCAGAAACAGTCCCAGCACGAAATATATATAAGCATCATTCTTTTATAGGTTTGAACATGGACCAGCCATTCAATCCGAGTAAATCCCACATCCATCATCACAGGCACGGAAATCACGCACCGATAATCACGGCTGCGGCAATCGTCATACTCATAGCAGTAGCCATAGGCTACCTCGCGTTAACCTGGCATGGCACACCCACGGTCACCACAAACCAGTCCTTCTCCGTGCAGAACGGCCAGTCCATCTACTTCAGGCTCAAGAACAACCCAGATACCTTCGCCCTGTTTCTGCAGAATTCCTCAAACTCATACTCCATTATTTATGTAAGCAAAGTCCCGGTCCTGACCAGCCCCATAATCACGTTCGGTCTGGCCAGTTCGCAGTCAGTCAACATAAGCGCCGAGGGATCCTCGCAGAACGCCGACCTCCAGGTCAAGCTCATCTCAAGTACAAACAAGAGTGCCACAATAGAACTAATTTCAATACCGAGCATCTTCACAATAAAGCTCAGCTCCGGAATCCAGGTAAGGAACCCGGCCTCATTCTACACTCCAAACAACGCAACCCAGCCGATAGTTATCACCCAATCGCCAGCCGTACAGAATAAAACGAGCAACAAGACCACGGCCACAGTCACCACACCTGTCACCCCAAAGAATACCACCACTACCCCGAAGAATGTAACAACGACACCGCAGCAGCCTAAGGTCTCAGGGAATTCAATCAAGAACATCTCCAGCATACTCAATGCAACTTACATAGGCACGCTGATGAATGAGTACAAGACATTGTACAACAAGGACAAGGCCTGCGATTCACAGACATACGGAACAGACCTTCAGACTAATGACCATTACGCCCCGATAGGTCCTTTTGACTATGCAAACGCAAGTGCCTCCACTCCAACTGATGTAACCGTGAACGCCACCATGCTCAGCAAGACCAATTACGCTGTGAGATACTACATTGTTACCCCCTCAGCCGTCTTCACCAAACCTTCCGTAGCGTTCAACCTCAGTACGAGCTCCGGAGTGGTGACAAACATCGTGTTCGCAGGAGCCTACCTTGACCAGAACTACACTTCCCTCAACCAAGTCTACAACTTCCAGAACGGCATAGCCAACGACTGCGGCGCATACATCCCATATGTACCATGACCGTCGATTAGTAAGTCAAAATCATTCCGCCTGCTCTTTCTTCTTCGGCTTCCTGTTTATCGGAAGGCTGAACCAGAAGACACTGCCCTTTCCCACGGCAGTCTCCTTGCCTATGCCTACCTTTCCGCCATGAAGCGCCACTATCTCCTTGACTATCGAGAGGCCCAGTCCCGTCCCCGATCCCTCCTGCTTTGTCAGCCCTCTTTTTTGCAGCTGGTAGAATCTCTTGAAGAGCTTGATCCTGTCCTCCGGGCTTATGCCTATTCCGGTATCCCTCACCTCGACCCTGGCATTCTTTCCCTTCTTCACCGCCCTTATCGTTATGCTGCCCTTGTCCGTGAACTTGTAGGCGTTGACTATCAGGTTGACAAAGACCTGTATCAGCCTGTTCGGATCGGCGTCTATCCTGCCGAGATAGTTGTCCACTATGAAATCATACTCAAGCCCCTTGCCCCTCACCATCTCCTCAAGGGACTTTATGCTCGGGTTCTCCTTGATGTCATTGAGGTCCACCTCCTGCCAGTCGAGCTTTATCTTCCCGGCCTCGAGCTTGGCCACGTCGAGTATCTGCTGTATCAGCTGCATCAGCCTGTCGTCCTCGGTTATTA
>CAZJZM010000028.1:0-9649 GCA_964550485.1 Microcaldota archaeon
AAATTGTATGAAAACTAGTTTGCTTATGCTTAAATATCGTGAAGTAAACCATACAATAGAGTTATTGGAAAAAACTGAACGTTTCATTAAATATTTGTCTCTAGGAATTGTTATTGTTGCGATAGGCTCTATAATAACAATCTTCTTGCATAAAACAATATTGGGAATAAGTATCTTCTTTATTGGGATTATAATTATGATGGTGGCAACTTGGATTATACAAAAGAAGATTTAGAAAAGAGTAGAAAAACAACAAAAGAAATTGATAAGCAAATAGAAGCATATGACTTTCAGATGACAGCGATAGCATGGCAAGTAGCAATCACCTTTGCTATTACGCTAAGTGCATATTTTCTAGGTGCTGGAATTTACATGTTATACGTTATTTTTGTGATTTTCGCTATGATTGGCTTGATAGTGATACAGTTATCTTATCTAAAGACCCGAGATACGGTTATTAGTAGAGGGCTTGGGATAACCTTAACAGAATTTAGATACGCAAAAGCCCTCAAGCGTCAGCATAAGGAGTTAGAAGCATCACGATATTTAAAAGAAATACTCGTAAATAATGAAATTAAAAGAGAGCAAGAAACAAAAGAATTCAAAAAGGAAGTAGAACTAATTACACAGTTACAAGCTTTAATAAAAGAGAAAAATCTTAGCTTAGCTCAAGTGCAGATAATAGCCAAAAAACATAAATTACCTGAAGTCGAACTTGATATGACTGCAAGTGAGCTTGAGAAGATGATTAAAGCCATAAAAGACTCTGGGGTTGCGGGGATTTGAACCCCGACTTGCTGGTTACTTCATGTTTTTCGGACTTCCAGATCCTCATCACAGCCTTGGCTCAAATTTTATTAAACATCTGGAGCCAGCCGCGCTGCCAGATTACGCAACAACCCCCTTAGTCTTTTATACTTTACAACAACTAGATTTATAACATATTCGATTTTATGATAAAGGCCGTTCTTTTCGATTTGGGGGGAGTCGTGGTAGACTTCTCGAATGAAAAACATTATGCTTACCTTTCAAGGATAAGCGGAAAACCAGTACATAAGATAAGGAAGATGATAGAGGACAAGGAGCTTGTGATGCTTGAGAAAGACACCACTGACATACGCTCTTTTGAGAGATATGTGGCAAAGAAGCTTGAGATACAAGTAAAGAGGGTTGAATGGTATGAGGTCTACAAGAGGTCTGCGAGGATAAACCTGGACGTGGAAGGGCTTCTGGAGAGACTTCACAACGAGTACATAACGGGATTCATAAGCAACATTGACAAGACGAGATATGTTTACACGAGGAAAATACTGAACCTGGATGCTTTCGACTACAGGTTCGCGTCCTGCTTTATAGGTTATAGGAAACCCGATCCAAGGATTTACAGATTTGCCCTGAAAAAGATAAGCATCAAGCCGGAAGAGGCTGTCTTCATAGACAACATGCTGGAAAACGTGGTGTCCGCGAGAAAGATAGGGATAAAGGCGGTGCATTTCATAAACAGGAGACTGCTCGACAGGGAGCTTGCAAAACTGGGAATATGATTTAATGGAGTTCAAGGAGGATGAGAGGCTGGTGCTGGTGCATTTCGGCGAGCTCTGGCTGCGCGGCAGGAACAGGAACAGCTACATCAAGAGGCTAGCGAAGAACATCAACGACTCGATGCAGGGCGAGGACATCTACCTTGATAGATTGTATGACCGCTTCGTGCTCAGGCTGGGAAAGGATAGCGACATAGATAGAGTAAAGGACAAGCTAAGACATACTTTTGGAATAAGCAATTACGAGGTTGCGTACACGACCAAGAGTGACATGAAGTCCATAGTTAAACTGGCGACCAAGCTCCTCGCAGGGATGGAGAAAAGTACATTGAAGATAAGCGCCCACAGAACCTACAAGGACCTTCCGTTCAATTCCGTAGACATAGTGGACAAGCTTTTCCAGATAGCCAAGAAGATGAAATTCCCGCTCTCCAACAAGGGCTTTGACAACGAGCTGAAGGTGAACGTAACGAAGGACGTAACCTTCATCTCCTATGACAAGACAAGGGCTTTCGGAGGACTTCCGGTTGGGACCAGCGGAAAGGGAGTTGTCTTGCTTTCCGGAGGTATAGATTCGCCTGTGGCTGCGTGGTATGCCATGAAGAGGGGAGTGGAACTGACATTCATACACATCCATGGGTATCCTGACAACAAGGAGGTACTAGCATCAAAGATGCCGAAGATATTCGAGGAGTTGGCAAAATATTCTCCTAGGCCAAAAATATATTACATCCCGTCGCACATCTTCCAGCTCTCCGCCATGAAGGCTGGAAGATATGAATTGATACTTCTGAAGTCTTTCATGTTCATGGTTGCAGAGAAAGTTGCAGAGAGGGAAGGTGCAAACATGATATTCAGCGGCGAGAGCCTTGGTCAGGTTGCATCGCAGACTCCTTCGAACATAGCAGCCGAGAGCGATGGAATAGAGATTCCCATACTGAGGCCGCTGATAGGATTCGACAAGCAGGAGATAATAAAGATCGCAAGGGAGATCGGAACCTACGACCTTTCAATAATTCCATACAAGGATGTCTGCTCGATAAACTCGAAAAATCCCAAGACGCAGACTTCAATAGAGAAAATCAGGGAGATTAAGAAGAGCACAAAACTCAGCACCATCGTCAGCAGGACGCTTAAGGCGGCGCAGGTAGGAGAAGACATATAAATCAGGAAAAAGGCGTAATCCGATTCAGTACATTTGCTCGAGCTTCGTTAATGTCTTAGCTGCGCTATCATTTCGTCACTTCCAAATTGGACAGTTCTTGCTTCTGGCGTTGCGCCCTCATTGCGATACAGTATTCTTCCTGTTTCGCGTAAAGAGATCTGAGTTATCTGGGCGTATTGTGGGGGTTCGTAGCTCCCTTTATCATCTCCAAAAGGAATTAGGAGTTTTTCGCCATTAAGATTTACCTGTACAGTGATTGGATTAACTTTCAATAGAGTACCCGTTTCTCTGTGTCTTCGACCTTCAAATACGAAGTCGATATCAACCTGGAATCCCTCATTCCTCTTTAATATTTTCAGCAAACGTTTATCCATCACGCTTGCCATGAATCGAGGTGTTGCGCCATCATAAGGAAACAATGTTTCTCCGCTTCTTAGAGAGATCTGATTTATACGAGCTTCTGAACCAGGGTCAGAGATCTCTGCGAACGGAATTACATATCTCACCCCGTTAAATCCTACGTGTACAGAATCTGAAGAAACTCTTAATAAAACACCTGGTCCTTTGCGTCTTACACCAGAAAATACGAAGTCAGCCAGAATATCTTTGCCTACATTTAGGTTTAATCTTGATAGCTGAGCTTCGATCACTCTTTGGGGTGCTACTGGGTAAAATGCCATTTTATCATTTTGAATGATAAATATTCTCATATAAAAGCTTTATCAGGAGACAGTTTTGGAAGATGGAAGATAAAGTGAAGTTGTAGATAGGTTCAGTACATCTGCTCGAGCTTCTTTATCCTGTCGTCTATTGGAGGATGCGTTGAGAAAAGGTTGAGTATGCTGCTGGCCTTGAACGGGTTAGCGAAGTACATCGGCGCCGTGACCTCGTTGGCATGCTTCATTGGGGTGGACTGCGGAGCTACCGAGTAGCCCTTTATCTTCTTCAGGGCGTTGGCGAGTGACTGTGGTGCGCGTGTTAGCCTTGCGCCGTTTGCGTCTGCCATGTACTCCCTTCTTCGTGAGATCGCAAGCCTTATGAGCAGTGCGAAGAGTGGCGCGAGCAGTCCCACCAAAAATGCTATTATTAAGAGGTATCCTCCGTTACGCCTGTTGCCGCCGATTCCTCCGAAGAAAAACATTCCCCTGAAGACCGCAGCTATTATGCCTATCGCGCCGGCGAACACCACCGCAACCAGCATGAACTGTATGTCGTTGTCTCCAATGTGCGAGATCTCGTGGGCGATGACCCCCTCGAGTTCCTCCCTGTTCATCATTGAGAGCAGGCCCGTTGTCGCAGCGACAGAGGCATGCTTCTTGTCCCTGCCCGTTGCGAATGCGTTTGGATTAGGGTCGTTTATTATGTAGACCTTTGGCAGGGGTATCTGCGATGCCGCAGCAAGCCCTTCGACTGCGCTGTAGAGTGTTGGGTATTGTTTCTGGTCAGCAGGCTGCGCGCCTGAGAACTTGAGGACGAACTTGTCGCCGCTGAAATAGACAAAGACAGCGTAGATGGCGACGAGGATGACTGCGATGAGAAGGCCGAGCGGCCCAATGCCGAAAAACAGGGTCACCAGGAAGATGACGCCCACGAAGAGCAGGGAGAAAAGAAACATCAATACTAGTGACTTGAGCTTATTCCTAGCTATCTCATCGAAGAAACTTGCCATTTTTTCACTTGCGCCTATTTCTTGGATGTCTTTGGAGGCGGAGCTGCAGGCTTGGATGGCCCGTTGACATCATCGAAGTCCACCTTGACCGGTTCCCGTTCCTGCTCGCCTGCCGTCTGGAAGAAGTCAGCCTTCTGGAAGTGGAAACTGTTTGCGAAAACATTTCCAGGGAACTGCTGGAGCGCATTGTTGTAGTCAAGGACATAGTCGTTGTACGAGGTTCGCACAAACGCGATCTTGTCCTCAGTGTCCTCCAGTTGGTGCTGAAGGTCCTGGAAGTTCTGCGAGGCCTTGAGGTCGGGGTAGTTTTCCGCGACAGCGAAGATGGACTTGAGCGCAGCGCTCAGTTGATTGTTTGCAGCGGCCTTCTGCTGCGTGGAGCCGGTTACTATGGAACTCCTTAGCTGCGTTACGGTTGTGAGCACATCCTTCTCGTATTTCATGTAGCCCTTTACAGAGTTGATTAGGTTAGGTATCAGGTCGTATCTTCTCTTGAGCTGGACGTCTATCTGGGCCCAGGCGTCCTGTACCCTGTTCCTCTTTGAGACAAAGCCGTTGAATATCGCCACTATCATAACTACTATGATTAGGACGATAAGCACGACTATTCCAAGAACTATTGTAATCATGTCTACCATATAATCATCAGATATAATGCATGCGCGCAAATAAAAACCTTATGTGAGAGTATGGTTTGTAAAGAAGGGCATCAGAGGAAAGGATACTTAGACAAAAGGCTTACGCAACAGTATGATATATTAATTAATACGAAGCAAAACGATTGATAAAAATGTCAGGCATAATAGGATACGGTGCCTACGTCCCTCGTCTGAGAATAAAGGTGGAGGAGATCGCACGCGTCTGGAATGAGGATGCTGAGGGCCTGAAGAAAGGACTGAACATAAAGGAGAAGAGCGTCCCTTCGCTGGACGAGGATGCGGCCACCATAGCAGTGGAGGCTGCGAGGAAGGCGGTCTACCATTCGGGGATAAATCCGAGAGACCTTGGAGCAGTTTATGTAGGCTCAGAGTCGCATCCCTATGCAGTAAAGCCAACCGCAACCGTAGTTGCGCAGGCCATAGGCGCGGGAACGTCGCTCACGGCAGCTGACCTCGAGTTCGCATGCAAGGCGGGCACTGCAGGAATACAGATGCTTATGGGCATGACCGATAGCGGGATGATAAGATACGGAATTGCGATAGGCAGCGACACTTCCCAGGGAAGGCCAGGAGACGCGCTTGAATACACCGCCAGCGCCGGAGGCGCCGGATTCGTAATAGGAAAGGAGAAGAAGGAGATGATCGCAGAGATACTCAAGACCGTTAGCTATACAACCGACACGCCTGATTTCTGGAGAAGGGAGGGAGCCAATTTCCCCTCCCACGGAGGAAGATTCACGGGAGAGCCAGGATATTTCAAGCACGTGACCCATGCGACTAAGCTGCTTTTCGAGCAGACCGGCTTCAAGCCCAGCGATTTCGCCTATGCGGTCTTCCATCAGCCCAACGGCAAGTTCCCGCTGGTCGTCGCAAAGACATTGGGCTTCACCGAAAAGCAGGTTGAGGAGGGGCTTCTTACCCCGATAATAGGGAATACATATTCAGGGGCTTCGATGCTCGGGCTCGCCGCTGTTCTCGACAAGGCAAAACCAGGAGATAAGATAATGGTAACCAGCTTCGGCTCCGGAGCGGGAAGCGATTCCTTCGCCATACAGGTTACCGACAACATAGAGAAGAAGAGAGGCAGGAGCGCGCCGATAAGGGAGCTGATAAACAGGGACAAGCTCTACATAGATTACGCCCAGTACCTAAAGAACAGGAATTCAATTAAAAAGACATAGAGGATCAAATGAGAGAAGTTGCAATCATAGGAGTCGGGCTGACCCGCTTCGGAGAGAGGTGGGAGCACGGCCTGAGGGACCTGATGGCGGAGGCGGGCCTCAATGCACTCAACGACGCGAACATTTCAAGCGATGACATAGAGATGCTCTATGGAGGCGTCATGGCCTCGGGAAGATTCGTCGGGCAGGAACACATAGCGGCTCTGCTCGCCGACCAACTGGGTTTCAAGAATATACCTGCGGTTAGAGTCGAAAATGCGTGCGCGAGCGGCGGAACCGCATTGAGACAGGGATACATAACGGTAGCAAGCGGCATACACGACATAGTTGCTGTTGGTGGAGTTGAAAAGATGACAGACGTTACAACTTCAGAGGCTACAACAGCTCTGGGAGGGGCGGGAGACCAGGAGTGGGAACTTGCACAGGGGATAACCTTCCCTGGGCTGTACGCGCTCATGGCCAAGAGGCACATGCACGATTACGGGACAACTGAGGAGCAGATGGCGGCAGTTGCGGTGAAGAACCACAAGAACGCCGTCAAGAACAAATACGCGCAGTTCCACAAGGAGATAACAATGGAGGAAGTGCTCAGGTCGAAGATGGTTGCGGACCCGCTTAAGGTCTTTGACTGCTCGCCGATCTCTGACGGCGCAGCTGCGATCATACTTGCTCCGTTGGAGATGGCAAAGAAGTTCAACGACACTCCGATCAAGATCCTGGCGAGCACCCAGGCTACGGACAGCCTGAGCCTTGCCGAGAGGGAAAGCATCACCGGGCTCAGGGCCACGCAGATAGCCGCGGAGAAGGCATTCAGCCAGGCCAAGCTCAAACCAAAGGACATCAACCTGGTGGAGGTGCACGACTGCTTCACCATAGCCGAGATATTAGCCATAGAGGATTTGGGATTCTACAGGAAGGGAAAGGCGGCGAAGGCAACGGCCGACGGCGAGACGGCGTTGAATTCAAAACTCTCGGTGAACACCAGCGGAGGCCTGAAGGGCTGCGGCCACCCGGTTGGAGCGACAGGAGTCAAGCAGGCCGTCGAGATAGCGATGCAGCTGCGCGGCGAGGCCGGGGAGAGGCAGGTAAGCGGCGCCGAGATAGGAATGACCCACAATGTGGGAGGAAGCGGAGCCACCGCGGTGGTCCACATAATGAAAAGGATAAACTAGTGATGCTCATGGAAAAAGCTTCGGCAGGTATGTGGAGGAAAATAGACACAAGGTACAACCTCATAGGCAGCGAGTGCCAGAAATGCGATGCACTGTACTTCCCTCCGAGGATAATCTGCAGGAACTGCGGAAGGGACACGAAGATGGTGCCGAAGAAGCTGAGCGGCAAGGGAACGGTCTATTCGTTTACTACGATAAGGGTACCGAGCGATGCTTTCAAGGAGAGCGCCCCCTACAATGTGGCCGTAGTCGCACTTGAGGAAGGCCCGAAGGTAGAGGGACACGTGATCGAGAGCGGCAAGAAGGTGGAGATAGGCACTAAGGTAAAGACTGTCTTCAGGAAGATGTACGTTGATGGAGAGGAAGGCCTTATCCACTACCACTTCAAGTTCGAAGCTTTATAATTAATATAAAGGTGAACCAACAATGTCAGAAGCAGATTGTTATTATAAACCTAGGGATCCGATCATGAAGTTTTTCGCTGAGGGTCGAGGAGGCAATGCTCACAATCCATTTAATATTTCAAGGGAGGCGCTCAGAAAGACGTCGCCGCTCAAGAAGGAACTTCGCCATTAAGAGTTTATCGTCATCTCCTATCAGCAAGTTTGAAGCGTTATAATCGGAAGGGAAGACCTGCCAAACCCGAATGCTAATTTAAATATGAGGAAAGACGTAATTATAACGTGAGGAAATGGCTCTAACTACAAGGACGGAAGCACCAGCAATAATCCAAACAAAACCTTTGGGACAAAAGTATCTCCCACTTATACTGAGTGAAACCCTTCCGATAAGACAAGGCCGTAAGGGAAGCGACAGGGCAAGCACGACAGCTACCTTGGCGTTGGGTTGTTTTTTGTCTGCAATTCCTCTTAAATCGGCTATGACAGATACAGTATATGCTTTTGCAAGCGATGCCCGTGTTGAAGAATGTTTAAGGGCGGCAGGCGGAATGAACTCACAGGCGCCCAATATGGCTCAAAAGGCGGAGGGCTTGTCCGTTATGGATCTGACAGTGCTCAGAAGAGCATCGTCGGTGTCCTTCATGGATATTGCCATAGACTGTAAGGACATTAGTGGTGGCTTGGATTGGAGAAAGTTTCAAGAGAGCATGAGAGGAAGATAAAGGATAGGATTCGGACTAGTTCTCCATAAGTCTTAATGCTCGCTTAAATCCTCTTCAGAAGGGTTTTTATAGTTCCTCGTACTTAATTTCCTTTACGCTTTGGTAGTGTAGCGGTCCAGCATGCGAGCCTGTCAAGCACAGAAATGTGCGCAATCCGCTTGCGACCCGGGTTCGAATCCCGGCCAAGGCGTTCTTGTTTTTAGCTATTCACTCAAAGGGATTCGCTCCGCTTATGTTGACAAGATTATTAAACTTTCCCATCCGATGCAGTATGGGATTGGTGTGGCACAAGGGGACAGCGAAGAGATGCTCAAGGAGCGCTATGCCAGTGGGAAGATAAGCAGGAAACAGTACCTGAAGATGAAGGCTGACCTTGGCGGCAATGAACCCAAAGCGCCAAGCAATAGACCTAGAAAATTATCAGAACTACCGTCTCCAGCATCTACAATCAAGAATTCCGGACATCCTTGGGCCATAGGAATAGCGCTTTTTATCCTAATTATTGTAGTTTTCTTATGGATAAGCAGCTCGTTAGCTCCTAGCACAACCCCCACAGCAACAAGCCATACAACAAACCAGAGTAATGCGGTGGCTCCATCAATACAGACACAAATCTTATTCAACCAAAGCACGGTAATCCCATTAACTCCGCTATCTCAATGTCAAGTGGTCGAGTGCGGAAACAGCTATTTAAAGGAGTTCGCAGTGCCTGCCAATTCCACAGGGGCGTCTATAACTGGGTCTTATAGTGCTCCATCAAATGTGGCAGTGGCAATACTCACGTCCGCACAATTTACTAAATTTAATCAGGTATACATATCTACGTCTCGAAGATGCAACAACCTCACAAAGATATCTTCGGGACAGAACGACACATGTGGCAACTTTGTTGCGGTGTTGACTGGGTTGTCAGGCAAATACCTTCCGCCGGCGGCGACGTTCAGTTTATATTACAACGGCACGCCGATTCCTGGCTATTCCAATCTCATAGTACGTCCGACCAATAGCTTAAACATAACCTACAACAAATATCTTCTAAGGATATATGTAAACCAGACATCAAGTACGCCTTCGGCATGGGCTCAGGTAGAAATGAACGTTTCGACTAGCCAACCTCCATCAACCCCGTCCCTTACCTG
>CAZJZM010000029.1:0-9052 GCA_964550485.1 Microcaldota archaeon
GGAGAAGGAGGCGATAGTGCTAAATGCGAAGATAAGCGAACTGGGGAATGTCAATCTCAAGGCCCCTGAGATGTTCGATGATAAGAAAAGGAATGCCGACGAAGCGGTAGCCAAGGTCAAAACCCTGGAAAATGAGAGGCATGCGGTGCTCACCCTCATAGAGGAGATAGACTCCAAGAAACTGCAGACCTTCATGAGCACGCTGAATGAGATAGCGAAGAACTTCTCCAAGCTCTACAACTACATCTTCCCGGGAAGCGCCTCGATAATGCTCGAGACCCCGAAGGATCCTTTCAACAGCGGGATAGAGATAAAAATGACAAGCGACAAGGGTACCAAGATCCTCAGCGCGAGCTCAGGAGGAGAGAAATCACTGATATCCCTGATACTCATCTTTGCCATACACATGTGCAAGCCATCGGCCCTATACATATTCGACGAGGTCGACGCAGCCCTGGACAAGGAGAACTCGAAGAAGCTCTCGCAGCTCATAAAGGAGATGAGCAAGAACGCGCAGTTCGTCGTGGTGAGCCACAACGATTCGCTCATTGTGAACGCAGACACAGCCATAGGAGTAGCGAAGACCAACGAGGAATCAAGGGCGGTGGGCATAGAGATCTCGAGCATACTCAACAAAAAGTAATGGATGATGATTCTGAAAGCAAAAAGCCATGAGCAAGAAAACCAGAAAGCGCAGACGGCAAAAAAGGGCATCAACAAACTGATATACCTCCTATACATCGTCCTGGTCCTATGTATAATCGGCTATGTCCTCTCCGGAATAGTACTCCTAGGCCTCGCCGCATTCATATTGATAATAGCAGTAATCGCAATAGAATTCAGGCTGAGCGTAAAATCCGAGGGGGGAATGAAAACCCTTACCGATATAATAGTGGCGGTGGTTGCTGCGGTCCTGATCTTCTGGCTGATTCCCGCGGCTGTTCTCCAGACCGGCTCCCCGATAAACGTGGTCGCAAGCTGCAGCATGCTCCCGGTGCTCCACAGGGGCGACGTTGTAGTGCTTCACGGCATTTCCAACATGTCCTCTTTCCTCGCATTACACAAAATACCCGTGGCAAATGTCTCCCAAGGCGAATTCAACAACATGATAAACAACATGCAGAACGAGTTCATAGAACCCTTCGCATACTTCAATAATAGCAAATCAGACATTTCTCCAGTAATCGACACGGTCTCCTATTCCGGGATAGGCTTTTACAACCTGGCCTGCCTCGCCCAAGAACCTACGGCAAGGTACAATCAATGCTACGTCTCCAATGCTTCGCAGCAGGCAAGCCTCATCAAGTACAACTCTTCAATAGCAAAGGTTGTTGCACCACAGGCAAACGGAAGCATAGTATACGTTCCAAGTATTGTCATCGGCAACATTCCCATAGCAGAAAACTACAGCAATCCCATAATCGTATACAAGACCACAAAGGATGATTACTTTACCGGCGACATAATACACAGGGTATTCGCGGCGATGAAAGTGGGGGATAACTATTATCTACTCACAAAAGGCGACAACAATGCAATCCTTGACATAGAATCCCTAAACTACCCAATCAATTCTAGCGATGTCCTGGGATACGTTATTGCTGATGTTCCTTACCTTGGATTCCCTTCACTAATAATAAAAGGCCAAATCGGCAATGTTCCTGGATGCAATCAGACCATTGTGAGAAATAGCATTTAGGATCTAAATAATTTCAAATACCCAACAAAGAGGAGATATTTTTGTATAATATCATCTCCTTCTCATCTGCACTTAGGCCCGACTTTCTTATTTTAAGCAATTCTATCTCCTGATCTGACATGGGCGCATCTGAACCGAAGATAATCTTCGACACGCCAATATTTCTTGCAGTCAGCCTTATCGTAACATTGCTTGAGACAACAGAAGTCTCGAGGTAAAGATTCTTGTGTGTTTTAATATACTCTATCGCAACAGGAGAACTGAATGCGAAATGTCCTATTATGATATTCAAATCGGGAAAATCATCTGCAAGTCTCACTACTCTATCTGGATCTGAATATGGAGTTTGTTCTTTTCTAGTATGTATTATAAGCGGTTTTCCAGAATCCTCTATCTCTGAAAATATTGGATAGTACCTCTTGTCTAAAGGATCAAAATTCTGAGATCTGGGATGTAGTTTTACTCCCATGAATCCATGCTCACCTAAAAGCTTACTTACTTTCTCTGAAGTTATCAATTTCGGATCAAACCTCAGAAAAGGAAAAATGCAATCAGACTCATGTTTGAGTAGTTCAAGACTCGCCTCTACTAAATCCATGCCTACATCAAAAGGGAAGATCACCGAGGCGTCAATACCGTATTCTTTCATTCTCTCTTTTAATTCGCCAATTGTTTGTTCGTTTCCATCTTTATCTAATCCTATATGCGTATGTGCGTCTATTATCAACAAAACACCTGATACAACTATTGCTGCTTCACTAGCCTAAATTTTGCATTATTTCTGTAATTTACGTAATCATATCTTAAACCTATGTTTCTCAACAAATCTTCTGACCACTTCAGCATCTCCTCTTTTTAGTCCAATCAGATCATCGCCAAAAGACTTCCTTGTTCTATCAGCCGGACTCATTCTTTCCTCTAGGTTTGTACGAATAGGGTTCAAGAATTTTCTCTCACTTTCATTTAATCCTCTTGCCGCAATGTTTAACATCTTATCACAAACAACAGTCGTCTGAGTACCACCAATTGCCGAATCAAAGCCGCCAACTATCACATCTTGCCTCGCCTGTTGTATCTCTTTCAGTGTATATCTTGCAAGGAAATCTTCCGCCTCTCTGGAATTCTCTGTCAATCCACGTACAACTGCGCCTATCGCCATGATATCATCCACGGAAGGCTGGAATGCGCACGGTCTAAATTCCACAGTTCCAAATCTTGTTCTTAATCTTGCATCTGGCCAAACTGTGCCCTCGAGAATTCTGAGATCTCCAAACTGTGGCACTATCTTTATCTTTTCCCCTGTATCCATCCTATATGCATCTGCTTGACCTTCTCTTACAAACTCTGCGAAAGAGGACAACGTTCTAGCAAAGAAAACATATGTTTCTTCTCCTTCTCTAAGAACACGCTTCGTGATTATAGGGGCATGACTAGCTAGATATTCAATATAATGGTCTACATTCTTAAATAACGCAGGAATACCTACTCTACATTTTTCTATACTACCTGCACTGGCATGAAGATCCCACACAATTCCTCTATATTCCTTGTATCTACTAATCTCACCTTCTATAACTGTTGAATTTCCGGTTGCCGCTACCAATGCAGGAGTGAAACCGCTCAATACATTGAGGACTCGTGCTGCATCTTCCGAAGTAACTTCAACATGAAACTGTGTCGCCGCGGTAATTGTCATACCGATCAATTCTTCCTCTTTAAAGCATCTTGACATGAACGAGTATCTTGGTTTAGGCATCATATTTTTAAGCGCGCGATCTGCAAATGGATGTGCTCCTAGACCGAGGATGACCAGACCCGAGTCAGTAACAGCATTAGACAGTATTCCCAAAATAGTCTTGATATTATATTCATTTCTTGCAAGACTACTACTTGGTGGAACTGTCACTTCGAAGGTACATCTGGACATATCTGTAGTTATATCAATCTCGTATCCATCAACCATCATCTTAACTCCTGTAGGATACTTGTCTGTTAGTTTTCCATTTACTATAAGTCCTTCATGAATCGCTCTAGCTCCATCTACTTTTGTTGCAATCTTCTCAAACAAGCCTACTACATCTTCCAATCTTGGTACTGTTTGCGGATTTCTGGGGTCGAAAAGAATACCCTCTATCTCCGGACCCAACATCCTCCTTTCTCCATTAAGCCTGAATCCTCTTCTATATTCTTTTTTGAATGATGCTAGTTTATCCACAAGTTCTGCCATATGACTACCTCAATACAAAAACCGAAACGATTCCTAGTCGCCGATTAGTCAAACTTACTAATAACAGATACTCTAACTTTGAAGTTAAGCTATTTGTAAAAAAGAACGAAGCAGCAGAAAAAGAAACGTTAAAGTACTCTGTAACCAACAGCTGATAATTAGATAGGCCACCGTCTTGATTGGCAATCCACTGTCATGTTACTCACAATTATTATGACATATCTGGTATAAATACCTAAGCCTTTGTCTCAAATACTCCTAGTTTATTTATTGCCAGCCATGAATAGGGAATAGACTCTGCTGTACGTCTCCAGTGTTCCTATGTCGAACCACTCTCCCTCCTGGACGACCGCATGCACCTCCGTATTGCCTATCAGCCATTTAAGGAAATAGCCAGGCGCGTCAGGATTATTCTTGCCTAAGAGATATTCGTTGAATTTGGGCAGAACTTCCTTCGGGTACACGTATATCCCTGTGCTTGCTATCGTGGATTTAGGCTCTGCGGGCTTCTCCTCAAAGCCCTTTATCAAATTCCCATCAGTCTCGACTATCCCGAGCTTTCTGGCTTCCTCGAGGGAGCCTACCTCATGCACGCAGACCGTCGCTTTCCTTCCAGATTTCTCAAAGTATCCCAGGGCCGCAGAAACGCTGCCATCATAGAAATTGTCCCCTGCTATTACCATAAAATCGTCTTTTATCCCTGTCTTCTCTATTGCATACTGTATGCCCTTTATCGCGCCGAACTTGCTTCCGTTGTCCAAGGTGGGCTCTATAACCAGCTCTATCTTCTTAGTCAGCCCCCTTGCCCTCTTGTTCGTTATCCAATACATAAACTGGTCCTCGAACTTCTTGTTGGCGGAAATGATTATCCTATCCGCATCCGTCTTTTCAAGGTCGTCTACTATGTAATCAAGAATAGGTTTTCCGCCTATCGGAAGAAGGGGTTTTGGCACAAAAAGGGTTATGGGCTCAAGCCTTGTTGCAAAACCTCCGCATAATATCAAAATATCCATAAAGCCACGTACAATTAATTATCATACTTTATCATAAATCATACTATATAAATGTATCTGAAAGGCATCCAAATTTGAAACCGAATCTTGACTAACAGTTATAAATAAAGCCCTATTGATAATAAAATCATGGCAAATGCCCGTTCTAATATTGCTCTTTTCCTTCTAAGTGCGATAGTCCTAATGGTAATAATATGGTTCCTCCAATTTTATGAAAGCAGTCCTCCTGTAACAGGAAGTACCTATCCTCAAACAAATACCTCAAACTGCCAGTACGGCCATATCTGCGGCATTGCAAGCTATGGCTGTGCAATTCCCGGAGCCATATACAACTGTCCCGCAAAGATAGTCGGCATTACAAACAACACAAATTTAAATGCGACCGTAGCAGTAATGCTGGCTGAGGAATTGAATAACTCTGTAAATGCAGGCTTCAATCTTAATCAGAGCATGTTTTATTCAAACTCTCAAGCGGGATGCTCCAAAGAATTGATATCAGCATGCAACAACAACTCTCCACAGCAGTACATCTGCATAAACAGCCAGTATGTATCTGCAGTCTCTGGTCAATATCCTGGAATATACTCAAGCCCTCATGCCTGCCCCATGTTCTACATGGCAGGAAACGTCTCCTGCGGAATTGTGAACAACTACTGCGTTGTCCTGGACCAGGGATCTAGTCCATAAATCGTACACAAATTACAGAGTGTGCTACTCAATTTACCCAAAGTGTTTTTTTCCTTCCTGTAAAACCAGCGCAGTTGCACCGCCGATCAATGCGGTTCCAAGTTGGACTACGCCCATGGCCGTCAGGAAGAGCGCAGGCACAAGCCCGAAACTGAAAAGAATAAAAGCCGCAAGGAATAGGAAAGCGGATTTTGTCGCTGCGCCAATCCCAAGTGACAGTATCCTATTCTTTTTCATTGAAAGGGTAAGCTTCTTCATGGAAAAGACAAGTATGGAGTTTCCGACCCAGATAAATGGGATCATGATCAGCAACGCGCTTGATGCGACCCCGAAGATCATTCCGGCAGCGTATGCCGCGACTGAAGGCAGCAATATCACCGGCAGAAGCTTCTTTCCCCTGATATTGAGTGCAGCCAATACCAGTACGCAGTTGACAACGCTTCCCACCAAAAGCTGCTGGCCTCCAAGCAGGAAAGGGAGCGCGAAGGCGATTGTAGCGTAGATAGCCATCTCCGCATATTCCTGCAGATCGGAAAGCGGATATTCCTGCTCAAACAAAGAAACCGGAACAAAAGTATAATCAAATTCCATATTCACACCAATATCATGGGTCATGCGCCTTCCAGGAGACCTCAGCGAGGTGTAGCAGCTTCTTTGCCTTCTCTCCTCCAATCTCCCCAAGGAAATCATTGTATAACTCTCTGGCAGCTGGATTCTCTCCAGAATCTGCATAAGCAGCCTTCTCTCCAAGAGAGTAAAGCCCCTTCTTCCTCTTATCTATTATCTCAGGTGTAGCCGGAGGCTGTCCTGCTCCTCCGATGCAGCCTCCCCTGCAATTCATGACTTCTATGAAACGGTACTCCCTGCGCACGGCCTCATTTTTCAGGATGGGCAAGGCATTCAGGATCCCATCAATCACGAGTATCTTTATCTCCCTGTTGTCTATCTCGAATTTTATCTCTCGCGTATTCTGGAATCCACGCAACTCGCTGACTACAGGTTCTGTAAGCATCTTGTTGTGGCGATGGGCATGGTATCTGAGCGTAGCTTCCGAGACGCCTCCGCTCGCTCCGAACAGTCTCGCGGCCCCTGAAGACTGGCCCATCAGCATGTCAAAATCACTTTCGGGGCAGTCCTTGAGGTCTATTCCCTTTGACTTGAGGAATTGGGCAAGCTCGACAGTTGTCATCACAAAATCCACTGCAGCCATGTTTCCCTCAAGCATCATCTCCGGCTTCCTGGCCTCAAGCTTCTTCACGAGGCATGGCATAGCCGCAACGGAGTAAATCTTTTCCGGAGGTATGGACTGTTTGGCGGCGAAGTAGGTCTTGATGAGCGTTCCCATGGTCTCCATCGGGCTCTTGGTGCTAGCCATGTTTCTGGCCCTGAGCTCCGGGAAGTCCCTTTCGAGGTCGAGGACGAATCCTGGGCAGCATGAGTTCATGAGCGGAAATGGACCGCCGGCAGCCTGTCTTTGCTCCAGCTCCATGTCCTCCTCCATGACCACTATATCTGCCGCAAATGTCGTATCAAAAACGTAGTCGAAGCCTATCTTCCTGAAAGCGCCTATTATCTTGTTGGTGAGAGGCGTACCTGGTTCATATCCGAAAAGCTCTCCTATCCCTACCCTAGTCGAAGGCGCCATCTGCACAACCTTCACGATATCCTTATTCGCAAGAACATTTTCAAGCTGTGTCATATCCATAATGTCCCAATCCTTATTCTCTTAATAGCACCTGTCAAATTAATAAACATGCCGCAGGGAATGTAGTTCCTAAATAAATAAAATAGGCTATTATCAATAGTTAATGTTGAACTAAACAATACAATAAAAGCCTTTAAATACTTGTAGATTCATAAACATTATAAGTGGGATCTTGGAAATAGAAATATACGGATTTACTGCAAAGGTAATCATAAGTGAAGGTACTTACTCAGGAGAGATAGAAGATCTTCATGTAATTACACAGGCAAAAACGCTTAAGCAGCTAAAGAACAGACTAGAAGAAGCTGCAGAACTGACAATAGACTCTTTACTGAAACACCCAGAAGAAGCAACTCATTATCCGGCTTCCGTTTCTAAGAAACTGGGGTTGAAGATCTATGCCTAAACGACCTAGATATCTTGATATTGCCAAGGTCCTAATAAAATATTATGGGTATTCTGTAAAAAGCAGAAAAGGAAGTCATGCCTGGCTTATAGATAATGCAGGTCACAGAACGACGATACTTGCAACAAACGAACATGTAAACATGCATAATTATAAGTCCATACTTAAACAGACTGGATTAACTGAGGAAGAAATAGAAAAGTATCTGTAATCTATTCTAATGTCTTATATTATCAAATACTACATTTTACTAGGATGCGGAGGGTGCGATTTGAACGCACGAATCCACAAAGGAAACAGGCCCTGAACCTGTCGCATTTGGCCAAGCTCTGCCACCTCCGCATATGGACTTGACATAACAATACGCTGCAAAGTAATATAATTATTCAATGCAAGCAATATTTATCAGGAGGTAAAATGCTTATAGGACTAATAGGAGCACCTAACAAGGGCAAGAGCACAATCTTTTCCGCAATGACCCTCAATGAGGTGGAGATAGCGGACTATCCCTTCACTACCATCTCTCCGAATCTCGGAATCGCCTACGCCACAAAACCATGTCCTGAAAAGGAATTGGGAGTCAGATGCAACCCGCGCAATTCGTTGTGCATAAACGGAATCAGGCATATCCCGATAAACATAACTGACATAGCCGGACTGGTTCCTGACGCACACCTTGGAAAGGGCATGGGAACCCAGTTTCTCAATGACATAATGGGCGCGGACGTTGTCATCCAGGTCGTGGATCTGAGCGGTCAGACCGACATTCACGGCAAGCCAGTAGTCGGGCATGATCCATCCGCCGAGATCGAAATGGTCATGAAGGAGATGGCCAACTGGCTTTCAGGGATAATAGAAAAGCACATGGACGGGCTTTCAAAGAAGAGGGACGGAATAGCAGCACTTATTGAGATATTATCAGGTTTCAAAGCCGAACCAGAGCAGGTCAGGGAGGCAGCGGAAGAGAACGGAATCACTACTTCTAACATATATTGGAACCATGAATCCTCATACAGGTTTGCTATGTCCTTCCTCATGAAGAACAAGCCTCTTGTGGTGGCCGCGAACAAGCTTGACAAGGCCGACAGCAAGGCATTGGATGCACTGAAGGGGAAATTGGACGCATACATCGTGATAGGATGCTCCGGAGCCATAGAACTCGCGCTGAGGAAGGCCGCGAAGTCAAAGGTCATAGATTACACAAGCGGAGCAAGCGAATTCACAATAAACGAGAACGCCAGCAGCGAGCAGCGCAAGGCATTGGAGTACATGAAAGGTTACCTACAAAGGAACAAGGGCACCGGCATAAGCGAGC
>CAZJZM010000030.1:0-8883 GCA_964550485.1 Microcaldota archaeon
TCAACGACTAGTATTATAATAAGCCCTATAAGGCTTATGAAATCCATGATAGGAAGAAGCCTTAAACGCATTTATACTTTTGGGATTTTACGAGGATGTAAGATACCGCTCCACTAACCGAATATGAAAGGAACCCAAATCTGCAACGATTCCAATCGTATCTCTTTTTATTCCTGACTGCCTTAATACATCAGAGATACAATGGCTGCATCCAAAAGGAAAACAACAAAACTCCCAACAAGGAAGGAGGCTAAGGCCAAAGCTGTTGTAAGGGAAGCAAAAACCGCAAGAAAAGCCGGAATTATAAAAGGAGCGCAGCCTAAAACCACAGAGAGGGAATACGTCCCAAAAGATCTCGAAGACCTGCTCATAGGCGAGATGACCAGAGGGGAGGACGCGCATCCAGAGCCAAAGCTCCTTCTCCCCACCCTAATCTACAATTCAACCGATTCCATGAAGCGGCTCGCATACGGCTACGGCTTTTCTGTTGGAAAAGAGCTTTTCCTCACAGCGGGTCGGGAGGGAATAACCCCTCTTCTGAGGGTGATCGAGAATGCCGGCATAGGAAGAACGCTCTACATGCCTGTAATCGACACCGTGGTCATAAAAAGCGCAACAAGGATAAAGCACAGCATCAACGCTCAAAACAACATCCATTCCTATGAAGCCGGAATGATCTCGGGATATCTCTCCGGATATACCTCAAGTGCGATCTTTACCATCGAGACCCACTGCATGTACAATGGCGCGCCATTCTGCCAATTCGTCTCAAATTCCGAAAACATCCGCGGCCCAAGCAATTCAAAGTTCACGCTGCATAAGACCATAGAAACGATAACAGAGGCGATAAACGCCTCAGAGAAGCAGCTGGGCGGCAAAGAGCAGAACTACATGCTTCTCTGCCTCCTTCCAATCCTGAAAAAGCCTCTCCTGGAAGAGTCTTCAAGGCTGATGTTCATCGCAGGAAAAAGATATGCGGAACTGACCTCAGGCGGTGGCGAGCTTGAAAGAAATTTGGAAAGGCTCGCCTTCTTTTTCGACATACGCGAAATGAAGATTGCAAAAAGCAAGAGCGAAACCTCGGTTGTCCTGAAATACAATGCCTACAACTCCATGGAGGGCTATCTCGAACTCAGCACAAAGGCATTTATAGGCTTTCTGAGTAAACGTTTCAACTCTGTAGTGAGGCTTAGGGAAGGAAGGTTGGGCAGCGGCTATTCCATCACCCTAAGCGTGACCAACGGTGCATAAATGGGCATTGAATTCCTAGACCCCCTACTTAAATTCGTACCTGGCGTGAAGAAGCCCTCAGTCCCACTTTCGTTCAAGGACAAGCTCAAGTGGACAGCCGTCATAATGTCCATCTACTTCCTCATGTTCAGCACTCCGGCCTTCGGAGTGCTCATCTCATCGCTAAAGAATCCTACCCTAGAAATCATCAACACCATCTTCGCGGCTAGGCTAGGCTCCCTTGTGACTGTCGGAATCGGGCCGATAGTACTCTCGAGCATAGTCCTCCAGCTGCTAAACGGCGCCGGAGTGATAAAGATGGACCTCAACAACCCAGAGGACAAGGGCCGTTTCCAGGCGATACAGAAACTCGCGGCAATCATCATAGCGGTCATAGAGGCGTTCATCTTTGCCTCCACCGGAGCGGTCCAGCTAATAAATCCTTCATTCTTCATACCGGTAGTGATCCAGTTCGTCATCGGCGCGGTGGTGGTCATATACCTTGACGAGACGATGGTAAAGTACGGAATCACCTCGGGAATAAACCTCTTCATAGCCGGAGGAGTCGCATACTCAATCATAGGCGGAACCTTCAACATCCTCCTTCCTCTTGCGGCGTCGCAGCTTGCGCAGGGAACCGCAACCGCGATACCTCAGGCGGTGCTTGCCTTCCTGCCTTTGGCCTTTACCATACTCGTCTTCCTGATAAGCCTTTACGTACTTGAGATGAAGATAGAATTACCGCTGGTCTTCAGCCAGTTCAGGGGGGTCGGCGGAAGGCTTCCCATACCATTCCTCTACGTGAGCGTCCTTCCCGTCATCCTCGCCACCTCGCTGCTCTACAGCCTGAGCGTCTGGTTCCTTCCAATCTCCCATATCGCTGGTTCGAACAGCATACTCCAGTTCCTTGCGGTCTACACCAATCAATCGGGCACCCAGACCATAAGTGGCGGCCTCATCTACCTGATGCAACCCAACTTCCCAGTTCCGTACACCAGCGGCTACGGCACCTACATCTACCAGTTGGAAACTGGCTGGTCGCCGCTGACAATGCCTACCGGAGGTCCTCCAATAGAAGTACCCACCTGGGCGCATTTCGTAATCTACCTTGTAGTTCTAGTATGTATGTGCGTGATATTCGGAAAGTTCTGGGTCGAGATGACCGGCCAAAGTCCAAAGAAGATGGCTGAGCAGCTGCAGGACGTGGGCTGGCAGATTCCAGGCTTCAGGAGGGATCCAAGGGTAATAGAGGGAGTGCTGAACAACTATCTTCCCACCATAACAATCCTCGGAAGCATCTTCGTGGGAATCCTTGCGGCGTTTGCTACCATAAGCGGCGCGATAGGCGGCGGAATGGGCGTGCTGCTTACCGCAGGAATCATGTACGCGATATACCAGCAGCTGGAGCGCGAGAACCTGATAGAGAGCTTCCCAGCACTGAACAACCTGCTTTCAAAGTAGTCTCCAAAGTCGGGACAAGGCATATAAATTTTATTACCCCAAATAAACCCCTAAGTTATCCAGTCCCCACGTGCTAAAGGCCGATTGGCTTATAATATACCTCAGATGATAAAATCGACAGGCAAACCAAAATACTGATAATACTCCTCTTCGGAGTGCTCATGGGCGCATTAGATACAACCATAGTGCTGCTCGCGCTTCCCACCATGACCAACGCGCTGCATACAACCCTTTTTGCCTCCATCTGGGTCATACTGGTATACCTTCTGGTCATAGCAGTTACCACAACCCAATTCGGGAGGATAGGCGACATATATGGCAGGGGAAGGATGTTCAACCTAGGATTTATCATATTCACGGTGGGTTCGCTCCTCTGCGGACTCTCCTACAACATAATCACATTGATAATATTCAGAATAATACAGGCGATAGGCGGCTCCCTACTCCAGGCAAATTCAGGCGCAATAATCGCTGACACCTTCGAGCCGCAAAAGCGCGGCAGGGCCTTCGGATTCACGGCTGTCGGATGGAGCGTGGGTGCCATGCTCGGCATATTGCTTGGAGGCGTGCTCACAACCTTTGTCGGATGGCGTTACATATTCTACATAAACGTCCCCATCGGGATAATAGCAACCTACTTCTGCCTGAAGTACATACGCGACAATCCCAAGGTCAATTCAAAGATAGACTGGCTGGGCATGGCAGCGTTGACGCTTTCTCTGGCAGCGCTTTCTTACGGCGCAATAGCCATGTCTGCAATGGGAGTGACCAACGCAACTCTCGCCATATTCCTGGCTGGTTTGGTAGTCCTCGGCATATTCTTCTTCTTGGAGAACAGGAGCGCCAATCCTCTGTTGAACCTGCATCTTTTCAAGTACAACCGGGTCCTGACCTTCTCGGTGCTCGCAGCATTTTTCATGAGCCTTGGATATCTCGGGGTCGTATTCATACTAACAATGTATCTTCAAGGGATACGAGGACTCAATCCGCTGGACGCAGCACTGCTTCTTGTTCCTGGATACATAGTGACGAGCCTTGTCGGCCCGCGCATGGGAAGGCTTTCAGACAAATACGGAGCAAGAATCCTAGCAACCGGAGGCCTCATTCTGATAATGTGTGCCGTTCTGATATACCTGACTCTCTCAGCCGTAAGCAATGTCTACATAATACTCGTCGCCTCCTTCATAGCAGGGATAGGAACATCGATGTTCTTCCCAGCAAACAGCAGCGCAATAATGGCCAATGCGGACCCGCAGCACTTCGGCGCGATTTCAGGACTTTCCCGATTCATGCAGAACCTGGGAACGCTAAGCAGCTATGTGATAATATTCACCATAGCCACCCTGGCAGTCTCCAGAGAAGTCGCATTCAACGTCTTCATAGGGACCTCGAAGCTGATAGGCGGGGTCTCGACCGAATTCCTCGGAGGGATACACGCCTCACTCGAAATTTCCTTTTTCATACTCCTCATCGCAGCGATCCTTTCCTTTATGAGAGGAAAAGACGACAGAGTAAGCCACGGTTCAAAAGAATGGCTACAGAAGAAATGATCGTCAGCGTCTGGCACTTATCTTAAATACCACTTCAAGCATGTCTGCCTTCTTCCAAATAAACCCTGCAGAGATTCAAGTATAAATATCTTAACGGAGAGTGGAAATATCATACTCTTATTTCCTAGATGAAATGATGCAGAGAATCGCATTACCTTCCATGCAGCAAGCAGACAGCGCAGTTACGAGACGAGACCTACTGGCCATAACACTAAGGCTTGCAGTACCTACAATTACCGCATCACTTTTCAGTTCGGATACCTATGACCCTGCCGGCATCAAGAGGCTTAAACGAGAATCTGAATTCAACCTCAACGAAACCATAATGGAATTTCTGGAGACATCCGAGCGGAAATTCATCGAATTCGAAAGAGCAATTAAAAGTTACATTCCTACCTTGGCCTTCTCTGTTGTGGTCGGCTATCTAGGTTGGAAGGGATCACAATTGCTCGGGAATCAAAAAGCCAAGAAGGAGTTAACCACAAAAATGAATGATATGGAAGTTGACGATTAGCAGTATTCACAGAAGTTGCGTCATTCAATGTGCTACAATCAAATTTGATAATAGCCAACACCGTAATATAACAGGTTAAACCTCGACCAAAAACGAAACCTTTATAGGGAAGGTAAAAGCATATAAATGAGGAAAGCTTTACTTATAACTGATACTTAGATGATATTATGATGATAAAACAATCTCGAGCAGCAGCTGTGGAAACGACTCCTGAAACAAGACATCCGCAAACGCATGAAACCCCAAATGGAGTACAATTGAAAGTTCTTGAAAAAGAACTTTCACGCGCTATGGATGCGGTAGCCTACGCCCAATCAAAGGGCTACAAACTCCCTAATTCCAGTATTGCAATCATGGAAGCGCCTACGCAATTAGATGAAGCACTGAAAGGTGGAGGTCGATTGGCCATTGGGTCAGCGCACCTACCAACGGAAGGAGGCTGGTATCTCATTGTCCGAATTCCCAACGCCAATCTTAATCATGGTAATAATGATAATAATGCCGTAACTTTCGAACCAATAACTACCGCACAAATGTCTGTTCTTATCGAAAAAGAGAAGAGGAGCAAGTATGACATATTAAGTGTTAATGGAGATGCCGTAGTTGCAGCCAACACAGGCCGCACTATCGCGCTGAACATCACCAACGGGCTCTTCCTCAGTGTGAACGACGGTTCTTACGAACCGGCCCGAGTAGTGGTTTTGGAGGAAACTAGCAGCGGAGTTACCGTTCAGCCAAACGCAAAGGCCGCAGTTCGGTTATGATGTTACCGTTTGTTGAATCTGATATCCATAATGCCCAGAGCCTGAGTCGGTAATCCGCATATACATCGCGTAACATTCTGCCACAGAGAATATTAAGCAATAGTGGCACAACTTATTCCGGTGCATTAGATCATATTCTCTGAACTTGCAAAAACTGTACACCAGAGCGAGCTTTTTGCTACTGAAACTAAGGTAAAACAATTGCACGTTCAAGACGTTGAAGGCATCTGGAGGTTCTGCCATGAGTAAGACTAATAGCATCGAAAAGTCGGTGCCGAGAACCATGAGCACTCAACATCCAGACAACGTGCACGTGCCGTTCTTCTCCGAGAACAGCGTGCTCGAAGGCGACGACGAGATAAAAGAGGCATACTATACCTACAGCCACATAAGGAGCAGGGAGCAGCTCTGGGATTTTGAGGGCAAGGAGGTCGACAACTACGTTGTAAAGAAACTCCTGAGCAGATACGGAAGCTTCTTTTCAAAGAAGCAGCTGGGAAAGGACATATTCCTCACATTAAGAGTGCCGAACCCCGAATGCGAAAAGAACGAGGCGAAGATGTTTGCCGAAACGTTGGAATCAATCCCAAGGAGTTTTGACATAGCCAAGGTTTTCTATGGATCGGAAGACAGCTCCATCGCGCCGATATTTGAAGTGGCACAGCCGATGACCACAAGCAGCATCTCCCTGACCCGAATAAAGGAATACTACAGCAAGATAGTGGTCGACAAGGAGAAGACAAGGCTTGTCGCAAACGACATACCAATAGGAGCATGGCTCGGCGAGTTCTATCCCAAGAAGATCAATGTAATACCCTTATTCGAAGACATGGAAGGCATACTCAATGCGCACACCATAGTCAGGGAATACCTGAATTCCATTGGCGACAGGCAGGAATACCAAAGGGTATGGTTGGCAAGGAGCGATCCCGCACTCAACTACGGCTCGCTTGCGGCCATACTGATAAACAAGGTGGCACTGCAGAGGCTCGAGAAGACGGAGAAAGAACTATCAATGCAATTACTTCCCATACTGGGGACCGGATCGGCTCCATTCAGGGGCAACCTGAAGCCCACCAACGCCAGGAGCATACTGAAAGCGTACCCTAGCGTGCAGACATTCACCATACAGTCGGCATTCAAGTACGATTACCCTGAGCAGCAGGTGGTTGACAGCGTAAACATGCTTGAGGAGTCGAAAAGAAGCGGCGCAACCAGGGTTGACAGCGAAGAAACCATCATAAGCATTGCAGAGCGGCTCTCAGCCCAGTACCAGAAGGAGATACAAGCAATTGCGGGCATGGTCAACGACTTCTCGCGCTTCATACCAGCCCGCAGGAAAAGGAAACTGCACATAGGCCTTTTCGGATATTCGCGGTCGGTCAGCGGTCTGCAGCTGCCTCGCGCCATAGCCTTCTGCGCCTCCTTGTACAGCATGGGAATGCCTCCAGAACTGTTGGGGCTGAGCGCGCTCAAGGAGCGGGAGTTCGATACGGTAAGGGATGTAGCATCATCCTTCGATGGGGACATATCCGATGCGCTGAGGTACCTGAACAAGGAAAACCTAAGATACTTTCCCAAGCCAGTACGCGACAACGTACTAAAGGCGAGCAAGCTTTTCGAGTTCGAGACGGACTATGAGCACAAGAGAATAAGCACCACCATAATGGAGGAGTACTCGCGCATGAATCCCAATCCAATAAGCGAAAGCGTGGTCAGTGCAGCATCCATAAGAGGATTCCTAGGCTGAAATCCCATAATCATGGCGGGCATGACATTCTTCCGTCGTAAAGTAACATTCGGGTTTTCGGAGCCAAGAGTATACAATATTCTACAATTAGACATCAATAATACTGAATGGCTCTATGTAGGTAAAAAAGAGACATAAAGATATCTTTATAAAGGCGGGTTAAAGTTTATATACGTAAAAAGAGCAATTATAATGTGATAAAATGGCATCTACTACGATAAAAAGTATGCAACAACTAATGCACCAACTAACAACGAAGCCATCTCCAGTGCAAACGGGACAACACAATTTCATAGTTAATAATGTGAGATATAGGGTTCTCAAATTCGCCGAAGGCACAGGACCGACTCAAGAGGAAGCAATAGAAATAGCAAAAAATCATCCAGGATATAGAATGCTTACATTTGCAGAATTTAATGAAATAATAGAAAATGCCGAATTAAGTAAGACATTTATAAACGTGCTGTTTATAAATACGCTCCAAGATCCAAAACGTGTTTGGGCACATGCTAGCGATCCAAAACCTACTGGAACTTCTCTAGCACCATGCCTCCGCTATCATAAGGGTGATAGAAAATTAAGTGCTAACTACTGGCCAGATCATGGTTATGTTCCGATAATGATCTTGAAGGAAACTAACAGTGAAGCTGCAGTGCAGATAGCCGCAGAACATGCAGTACGAGAATGACTTGCTGAAATAACTTCTTAAGTAGATAACTGCACAGCAAGCATTCATAAACTAAAAGTAAGAGATTTGAACCCCCAAGACGACAAAAGGTAGAAAACCAGCTTTGCTCTCCGAAGACAAATCCCAGTGGCGGGCATGACGGGATTTGAACCCGCAACCATCTGGTCCGAAGCCAGACGCTCTATCCAAGTTGAGCCACATGCCCCTGAGTAACTCTGGAGCTTAAGATTAAAGTATTATGTGGGTCGAGCTACCTAATCTCAAACCCGCTTTTCCATGGGCTCGAGGCCGTACGCCAGTTGCTTCTTCATGTTGTTGAATGTCGTTGCGTAGCCTATCCTCTCCTTTTCATCAATCGCATTGTAGAACCAAGTTGAAAGCACATAAGGATTGAATTCCCCGTTTATTACCTCCTCAACATCGATCTCAGTTATTTTCTTCCAGCCGTCCTTCACCGCCTCCTCGAATTCGCTCGCAAGCCCGTCCTTGTCCAACTCGCTGTAGTTGTTCAAGTATTTGTAGGTTTTCCAAGAATGATTAGATGAAAGCGCCGCAATCAGCGCAGCTTTCTTCATGACCTCGATTTCTTTTTCAGTAAGGTTCATCTTACCGACGATTTTTCTGACTTCCCCGACGAACAATACACAATTGTTGAATATTACCCTTCCAGGAATGCCACCAGTCCCCGCATGGTTTACTTAACCGTTAATCATACTTTTAAATACTCGCTTTCCATCCTGTATACCAAAATATACCAAATCCGCCAAAATTGCGCCTTGCAAAAGTATTTTATAGCTTAACTGGCAATGCTAATCAAGTGATTCTATGATAACTGGAATAGAGATAAGCAAGGTAGAAGCCCGAAGAGACATAAATGAAGCAATCTCAAACATGAGATTCAACATAAACTTCGAAGACGTAAAGGT
>CAZJZM010000031.1:0-8855 GCA_964550485.1 Microcaldota archaeon
CCCGCCTCGCTGAGCACTCCCGAAGAAGTTGTATTTCTGCTGGTAACATATGGATACTCTCCATGGAAAAGACTTAGGAAATGTCCCTGGGTACCCTCAATATGCACTATCTTATCCTCATCAAGCGCATCAAGTATCAACTCCGGCACATTATTCATGAACTCAGCCAGCTCGGGGTAATCCTTCGCGAGCTTTAATTTCCTAAGGACCCTCTTCGATTCCGCATATCCGACGCCCTGCAGCGTGCTTCCTACGGCACCGCTAAGGAGAGAATCATTCTTCTCGTCAGCTACCTCCTGGTCCGTTATCACTCCCGTATGCGGGTCTATGATGAGCCTGTCCCTTGACTTTGTCTCTTCCAGCTCCTTGAAAAGCACATCCCTCCTTATCAGGGCGCCAGGAGCTATGGCAAGCTTGGTCTTGCCGTTAACGAAAGCGGACGGCATAGTCCTAAGCCCGTATTTTCTCCCTTCGTAGACTATGGTATGCCCGGCATTTATGCCACCGGTCCTAACCGCTATCTCAGGCATGTCCTTGAATGCTAGGTAAGAAGCGATTTTGCCCTTCCCTTCGTCCCCATAAAAACCTCCTACTAGTATGTCAAGCATTAATTCTACCTCCGAATAACTCTAATCCTTCAAGACATAAAAAGATAGCGGTTGTCCTGTTCGCCGGCTCACAAAAGGATAAATTCCTTCTGGTTCAAGGGATACTGGGAGTAGAATGAAAGAGAGACTTACGATAACGCTGGATCAAGAGCTTTTAAAGAAACTAGACGCCACCATAGACGGCGTCAATGTAAGAAACAGATCCCATGCGATAGAAAGGCTTCTGGACATAGTGCTCGCGCAGACGATTCCTAAGAAGGCGGTAATACTTGCCGGAGGCCACACCGTAAGCATAAAAGGCCAGGCAGACATGCCAAAGCCCATGCTGATGGTCAAGGACAAGCCAATCCTCGAATACGTGATAAGGGAACTCAAGAGGAATGAGATAACCGACATATTGATAGCCATAGGAAAAGGCGGGGAAAAGATAACCTCATATTTCAAGGACGGTTCGCTGTTCGGAGTCAAACTGAACTACATAAAGGAGGATTCGCCAAGGGGAACCGCCAACGCCCTTGACCTCTCACGCGGATTGGTGGGAAACACCCCGTTCTTCGTAATCAACGGGGACAACATCTTCAGGATAAACCTGATAGAAATGTATAAGCAGCACATGAGCACAAGGGCCGAGGCGACCATAGCGCTCTCGCCCGCTGACATAACCACCGAATTCGGCGTTACAAGCCTGGACGGCTTCAAGGTAACCAGCTTCCTCGAGAAGCCGGAAGACGAAAAGGGCAAGCTGGTAAGTGCGGGCATATACATCTTCAACGCCAGCATATTCGACCTCATCGAGAAGGAGAGTTCAGATCATATAATGCTTGAAAAACACATCTTCCCCAAACTTGTAAGCTCCGGAGACCTATACGGATATGCATTTTCCACCCCCTGGTACCCACTCGGAACAAAGAGGCTTGAAGAGAGCATTAAAAAGCTGGAAAGGATAGTCAGCACACTAAATAAATGACCAAGCAAGAATGACCGGCTATAAAAATGCTATTTCTCCAGCAGTGTCTTCTCCGCTTCCTTAAAAATCTCCTTGGCGAATCCCACTATCCTATCTAGTTCCTTCCTATTCTTGGCTTCCGCAACCAGCCTTATGACCGGCGTGGTGTTTGAGGCCCGGAGTATAAACCAGCCTCCATCAACAATCGCCTTCACACCGTCAAGCGTTATTGTTCTGTATCCCTTTCCTGCCAATATCTTCCTGACCTCATCTATTGTTCCGAATTTGAGGTTGTCTTCAATCCCCAATTCTAAATCCACGGTTTCATATCTGGGGATCTCATCGAAAAGCTGGGCCAGTGTCTTGCCCTTGTTTGAGATGAGTTCCGCCATTTTCAGCGTGGCAAAGAGGGGATCGTCAATATTATATATCTCCGAAAAGAAGGTATGCCCGGCTATCTCTCCTCCAATGACGGCTTTCTCCCTTTCGACACTTTCCCCAATAAACGTTCTTCCAACCTTGGTCATTATCGGTATTCCTCCAGCCTTGATTATTTGTTCCTCAACTACATCGGAGCAGCTTACTGTATACACGGCCTTCTCACCTTTCTTCAGGAGGTTTCTTACAAACAAAGCAAGGGCAAAGTCGCCTCTAAGGACCCTGCCCTTCCCATCAACAAAGATGCCCCTGTCTCCATCAGCATCAAACCCCACTCCTAAATCCGCCTTGCTCTCAATTACCATCTTTTTAAGTCCTCCCAAAGACTCTTCCTTTGGCTCTGGACTTCTTGCGGGAAATTCTCCATTCGGATTATTGTTTATCGCAATGACCTCTATCCCGGCGTTTTCAAGTATCCTCTTTGCAATGGAACAGTAAGAGCCATTACCCGGATCTATAACAACGCTCACTTTTTTGCCTATATTTATCTTATCAAGCAGAAACTTCTCATAATCCTCAATTGTCTCTTTGCTGGTATCTTTTATCTTAATCGTCTTGCCTTTGCATGGCTTGCCCTTTTCTGCAGTATTCTTTATTATTAGAAGGCCAGACTCCATGCTCAACGGCTCCCCATTCTTCTTATAGAACTTAAAGCCATTCCACTCCTTCGGGTTATGGCTTGCCGTTATCATCACCCCTCCATCAAATCCATGATGCTTCATTACAAACGAAACGACCGGAGTAGGAGCGACACCTATGTCTACTATCTTCGGATCAGAACTTGAAAGGCCCTTCAGCATGCCCTCCCTAAGGCTATCCGAACTCAATCTCACGTCCCTTGAAAGCACAATAGTTTTCCCCTTTCCCATATACTCACCAAAGGAGCAGCCCAGCGCCTCTGCCGTAGTCTCATCTAGGTCCTTTGGATAAACACCCCTTACATCATAGGCCTTAAAGATATTTTCCCCCAACTTCACAGCTGCCATCATATCACATCTATTTAACTAAGTCAAAATCCCCAACCTTGGACCATTTGTCGGTTGTGTCTTCCGTAAGGCATAAGGTAAGTCTGCTAATATTAAATTTATAAGAGAACATATCTGGATTCCTTTGCCCTTCCTCAGACATTATTCTTTCCCTTATGTTTTTTGGGAAAAAACCGTATATAAGGCTAATGTGAGGCATGTATTCTGGATCGTCCTTTTTTTCGAAAATTCGTCTGGCTGTCTGATTAGCGGCTACAATACCCCTGGTTTTCTGTACTTTAACGAAAACACACTTAAAGTATTCATCACTAAGCTCCGCAAGGCCGCCTAATTTTACTTCAAATTCATCAATCAAAGATGCAAGTTGTGCTGTTTTGGCTGCGACCGCATTCCTGGAACCCATGAGCCCTCCTATCAGAGTAATGTGGGGGCTGAAGTACGGAGCCTGGTATCTCAGATTCCCGTCCGAATACTCGGCGCACAATCTATTTATCACATCGTCCAAAGGCTCATAGGCCTCTTTGGGAGGCACTAGCCATATGCTATAGCCTCTCCCTTTAGCCTGAGACGGAGTTTTAGATTCAGGACCTTCTGCCATATATGGCTTTTAATAATGACATTATATAAAGCTTGTCAGCCTCCAAATCGACCACCAAAAGCAAGCACTTTTTGCCTTCCAAACCGCCAAAATAACCCTTTTATTACATAACTTCAGATTCCCAGAAACCTTTATATATTATATCATATGACAATATATGATGTAGTATGATAGTTATGGTGACCCTGCGATTTAGGCACAGCCTGAACTTCAGATTAAATGACATCATAGATACGAAGCTCAGTCTGTTATGGTGCAAAAATGAATCATATTAGAATGAATACTAAAACAAGCCCAAGGGGGCTTGAACACGGAGTGGGATGGACTCCTTACCTACTCGCAGCTAAGAGGGCAGAGATGCTTCCAGACGCGTTTGCTCTAGCAAAAGAGCTAGTGGGGCTGATAGCAAGACCCGGTTATGAGCACGTATTCCGAGATTCTTTGGCAGACCTAGCCTCTTTAGCTAGATCAGCAAGAAGGCTAACACGGCCACCAGACCTTGTTATATGCTTAGATGATTCTTTAAGAGGTTTCACTACAAGTCTTTTTAGGGGAGCAACCGTACATGATTTTGATCTTACTCGGACACGTAATATGTTAGCTCCAGACATGCGCACCGCAGAGTTTTCCGTGACAAACGGAGAAGTTGACCAGCTAAGAAGAGATATTGAAGGCGGAGCCAAGGTCGGAGTGATAGATACAGTCTGTTTAACCGGAGGCACCGCAATTAAGACTGCAGAAATCCTAGGAATAAAGAATCCCGTTTTTATCATGATAGGAGTTACTCGCGACGGACTAGACCTCCTAAGTAAAAAGGGATCTGTCATATATGGATTTGAAACGGATCACGGACTATATCCTGTGCACAAACTTCTGAAGAATACAGTTACAAGAACTGGAGTAATAATCCCTGCAGACCAGCTCATCGAATTACTTCACCCGGTTTTGACTGGAGATCAAAAATTATCTGACTTTTTTGAGAAACACAACATAAGCCCACTAATGAGCCATCCAAACCTCTTTCTCAATGCTTTTGAAGGAGGTAAGATGAGCATGATAATCTCCCCTAAGAAGGTTGCAGCAAACGCAACGCCTGTTAGAAGGATACTTAGGGATCTAATCGACATGCAAGAAGGAAGCACCGGACCGCCCTTGATTGTAACACAGAGCATCGCAAAAGGGGAACTCAAAGGAATTAACTCTTTAGCAGCCGCTGTCAAAGCAACGAGAAGACCAGACGAAATGGTAGGACCAGTACCTCTAAACTGATCATAAACCAGCTAAAGATACTAATAAATATCTAAAATATTAAAGGAGATAAAATGACAATCACTGAAAAGATAAGACCTGCCATTACTTCTAGTCTTCTTCGACCAGATTCGATTACGTTGTTCGATTCAAAAAGAGGAGGAAGACAAATAAAAACTATCATATTCGATGCCGAAGGCGTTTTAGTCCCTATAAGCGGAACCTTATCTGAAGGGCCTGCAATGTGGGCCAGACGCTACGAATTTCTAGCCAAACACTATCCCGAACACTTCAAAGAGCCTTTTACTGAAATGGACGAAGAAAAAAGGAGTCAAGTAGTAGCTTTTGCAAAGGGCTTACTCAAAGCTCACCATACAGATTCCATCGGATACGCAATACAACTTGAAAAGCACATACCAATAGGCAGATTTGTAGAACATGTATTTGAGCCTTCAATCCCCAAACTCCAAAAGGAGATTGAGGAGCTAAGCGATGGGGAATTAAAAGGGCTGGTTGGATGCACAAGAGCCGAACTAATATATCAATTTGAACATCTAAACGCTGATGTATTTGCTTTATCAAATACCTCCAGAAGAGGCTATGTTGAACCGGCGTTTGAAGGAATAGGAATAATGCAATTCTTCCAAGGTAAGATTATTGGAATGGAGGATCTGGCGGCGATAGGAGTCAGCAAACCACATAAAGAAGCGTATTCCTTTGCCCTTCAGCGATACGACATCGACCGAAGAAGAGCCATGTTCGTAGACGATAGCGTTGCGAATCTAGAAGCACCGCACACCGATCCGGAAATAAGGATGACCACCTTATGCATCAACAGAGATCCGGTAGACATTGAAAAATACCAAAAGCATAGCGACCACATATACCCTACAATAACCGAGGCATTCGTAGCAATGGGCCGCAGAACCTAATAACATCACAAATCTTCATCGTCTTACCGCTTTGCAATTAACTGTGAATCCACATGCCTGAAATACGCACAATAAAGATAAGGAAGATCCTCGATTCCAGGGGCAATCCCACAGTGGAAGTAGACGTCTTTTCAAGCGATGGAATAATGGGCAGGGCAGCTGCCCCAGGAGGGGCCAGCACAGGCACCTTCGAAGTGAAGGCTTATCCCAAAGAAGGTATAGACTATGGAATACAGAAATTCAGGGATAATGCAATACCCAAACTCCTAGGCAGTGATTTGCTTAACCAGAGTGGCATAGACAAGCTTCTTCATGAAATCGACGGCAGCGAAGATTTCTCGGTTATGGGTGGCAATATATCCATAGCAACATCCCTCGCGGTTGCAAAGGCAGCAGCAAAATCAGAGAACATGGAACTCTACAGGCGTCTTGCCAAGAAAAGCAAGGTGGCACTGCCTTATCCTCTAGGAAACATAATAGGCGGAGGCAGGCACGCGATAAACGGCACCACGATGCAGGAATTCATGTCTCTTTCTTTCGGGAAGAGCTATTCTGATTCCGCCTTTGCCAATGTTGCAGTGCATAGGAGGGTCAGCGAGCTGCTGAAGAAGCGCTTCTCTGCCTATCCAATAGGCCTTGGAGACGAAAAGGCATGGGTTGCGGCCCTCAACGACACCGAAGCGGTGGAAATGTTACGCGATGCGATAAGCTACACCACGGAGAAGACGAAGATCGCCATAAGTCCAGCAATAGATCTTGCGGCATCGGAATTTTATGAAAATGGAACCTATAATTACAAGGACAGAAAGCTAGGAAAATCAGAACAGATAGACTTTATTTCAGGCATCGCCGAGAGATTTTCTGTTAAGGTACTTGAAGACCCACTGGAGGAAAACGATTTTGAAGGTTTTGCAGAGCTCACAAAGAGGGTGGGCAAGAAAACCATAGTACTGGGAGATGACATCTTTGTCACCAACAAGAAGAGGTTGGAAAAAGGCATAAAACTCAAGGCAGGAAACGGCATATTAATAAAACCAAACCAGATAGGCACACTTACTGACATGATAGAGACCGTAGTGCTTGCAAAGAAGAATAATTACGAAACCGTCATATCCCACAGGAGCGGCGAGACCGAAGACACGAGCATCGCCCACCTCTCCGTAGGTTTGGGGATAGGTTACATAAAGACAGGAACGATAGGAGGGGAAAGGACGGCGAAGCACAACGAACTGATCCGAATAGAGGAACTGGAGAACGAATAATACAAATCATATCTCGTACTTGTATACCTTCGCGAACGGATGCTCGAAGGAGCACATTTCCTCGACACTTATCTTCTCAAAGTACCTTCTTATTGGTCTCAGCGAGTTGCCATGGACTGACATGAAAACGATATCGTCCTTCTTTAGGGTGGGAAGCTCGTCGTCCAGGAAATCGAACACTCTTTTTTCAACGTCCTTTATGCTTTCCCCATTTGGCGGAGAAACGTCATATGACCTATGCCAGAGCGGATACTCCTTCGGATATTTTTTCTCGGTCTCGACCTTGCTCTTTCCGTTCAGGTCGCCGTAGTCGCGCTCCTTTATCCTTGCGTCTATGACTATGGGAATCTTGTCCCTGTCGGCTCCAAGGACCAGGTACAGGGTATGCTGCGCCCGTTTCAAATCTGACGTATAGGCCTTTGTGGGCTTTTCATTGCTCAACTGTTCAGCTATCTTTTCGCATTCTTTCATGCCCTCTTCGGTGAGTTCGGAATCCTCCCATCCGGTAAATATCCTCTTCTTATTGTATGAAGTCTGCCCATGCCTGAATACGAATATCTTTGTCATGACTAACAACTCCTTTTTCATTCACGCTGCAGCATAATAAATAATGTTCACTCCGCTTTGCCCTGCGACCTTTCCTTAATGGTCACCTGGGCAGCGGCGAGCCTCGCCACCGGTATCCTGAAGGCGGAAGCGGAGACGTAGTTAAGTCCGGCCCTGTGGCAAATGTAAACCGAGCGCGGATCTCCTCCATGCTCGCCACATATGCCAACCTCAAGGTCTGGCCTCGTCTCCCTCCCTGCCTTCACGGCCATTCTGATCAACTTCCCCACCCCCTTTTCATCAAGCGTATCGAACGGATTGTCCGTCAATATTCCGTTTTCAAGATAGAAAGGCAGAAACTTCGCTTCGGCATCTTCCCTGCTGAAGCTGAATGTCGCTTGAGTAAGATCGTTTGTCCCGAAAGAGAAGAACTCGGCATACTTGGCGATCTCATCCGCATCAAGCGCTGCCCGCACCGTCTCAATCATCGTGCCGAACTTTATGTCCAGCTTAATGTTCTCGCGTTTCTCCACACTGAGCTTTATCCTCTCGAACTGCTCCCTGATGCGCCTTACCTCCTGGTAGTTGGCCACCTGAGGCACCATTATCTTGGGCCTGGCATCAACGCCCTCCTTCAGGAGCTCAGCGGTCGCCTCGATGGCAGCCTGCATCTGCATCTCGTATATCTCCGGATCTGTGAGCCCGAGCCTTATGCCTCTATGGCCGAGCATCGGGTTGGCCTCGGAGAGCTCCCTGGCCTTTGCAAGCGTTCTCTTGGCCTCCAGCAGCCGTTTCTCATCCCCACCCTCTTTTTCAAGCTTGCTTATGCGCTCGAGCATCTCCTCGAATCTCGGGAGGAACTCGTGAAGCGGCGGATCCAGCAGCCTTATGACCACGGGAAGGCCCTCCATCTCCTTCAGTATAGCCTTGAAATCCTTTTTCTGGAGGGGCATGAGCCTCTCAAGACACTTCCTCCTCTCCTCTTCTGTTGAAGCCATTATCATCGAAACTATCAGCGGAAGCCTCTCTTCCGAATTGAACATCCTCTCGGTCCTTACCAAGCCCACTCCTCCTGCGCCAAGCTTGCGCGCCTTGGCGGCAGTCTCACCTGTATCCGCATTCGCCCAGACCCCAAGCTTTTTCACGCCGTCGGCCCATGACAAGAGCTCAAAGACCTCCTCTCCGAGCTCGGCCTGGAGCAGCGGAACGGCGCCTTCATACACACTGCCCATGGATCCATCGATCGTTATTACCTCTCCTTCCTTGAGGCTTGAATTTTCAAATTGCAGTA
>CAZJZM010000032.1:0-8528 GCA_964550485.1 Microcaldota archaeon
TTCATCATATTTTTTGACTTTATTACTACCTAAGTCTTGAATTAGTATTTCGAATGTCGCAGATACTGTCGCTTCAACTAAATGGCCACCGAAAGCTTGCATCTCTTCATCAGATATGTTGATATGGCCATGAATTAATGGGCTTCCCTCAAAAATAGCAACGTTTCCTATAAAACTTGTGACTTCGAATACTCCTGATAGCGTCTTTTCTTTATACTTTTTATTATCGACTCTGTAGTGTGCAAGAATAGGATTCTCTACGGAACCTAGACTAAGGAATACTGCGTTCTTTATGTTCAGTTTTTCACAGAATTTCTTTATTGAGGATGCGACCTTTTCCCCTCTTTCGAGCCTAATCAAGAATTTCTTGTTTTCAAGAGTTGAATAATACATAATATCGGATTATATTGTTAACGTACCAGAATTTAATTCTGTCGTTATGCATCTGAAGTGAGATTCGATTTTTGGTTGTTTAGCGTTTATTCCAAAATCTGAAAAAAGAAAGAACTTTAGACAATTTTTCGTGTTGAGATAATATGGCTATTGAAAAGATTAGAATTAACGAGATAATGACAATGATTGTGAGGAGATAATTTATTACAAAGAGGATACCGACAGTATAGGATTGGCCTACTTTCAAGGAAATCAGAGTGACTATTGAGATGGCAATGTCTGCGATTAGGGAGATGAAAGCCATCCTTTCGAGCGCTTTTTTCAATTTTCTTATTTGTATTGTGCGGGCAAATTTGTTCATCTATATCCTTCTTACAGCAATTTGAATATGTCATATATTGTTATAATTCCTACTGCCCTGCTTCCGTCCATGACCAGAACCGCGCCGAAGTTTTCCAGAATGGGCCTTATCTTGCTTACCTCTATCTCCTTGTCCACCTGTGGAAGCGCCGCGTCGAGGATGTCCCTTACCCTTGTCTTTGAGACAGTTTCAGGGGACTCCGTAGCTATCTTTAGGAGTCGCTTCTCATTTACGGTGCCAACCACTCCTCTTCTGCTGTTGAGCACTGGAAGCTGGGTGAAGTCGTGCTCCTTCATGATCTTGACGGCTTTTTCTATTGTGTCCTCGGGCTTTACGTAGATTATGTTGCTGTGCATTATGAGCCTGAGTGGCTTTGTTAGCACCTTCGGCTGCGCAGCTGTGAGGGTCACGTCCTGAAGGGCGTCCAGCACGTTGTAAACGGTCCTGTAGCTTGGATTGAGCTTGACTATGTCGGTTTCCAGCCTGGCTATGGTGCTCTGGCTCATCCCCAGTGTCTTCGCTAGCGCCTTCTGGCTGATGCCTATGGCCTTCCTCGTGTTCTTTATCCTGAGCGAGACCGAGCTCAGCGAGTCCAGTTCGCTTGGCATAATTACCACTAGTAATATTTGATGTGAAAACAATTATATAGATAGCTGTCTCACTAGCTTCTAAGATAGTTTTGGAGTGTTGAAATGAAGAATATAACCATAAGCCAGTTAGATGTAAGACCGGTTGCCGAGCAGAACATGGAGTATGTTGAAAGAAAGGGGATCGGCCATCCTGACAGCCTGATAGACGGGATTTGCGATGCTACAAGCGTGGCTCTCTGCAAGAGGTACATTGAGGAGACCGGGACCATAATGCACCACAACGTTGACAAGGGACTTGTAGTTGGAGGGGCTGTTGAGGTTGGCTACGGGAAAGGCAGGATAACGAAGAAGATAGAGGTAATAGTCACGGGCAGGGCGACCGCTTTGGTAAATGGGAAGAGCCTAGACGTCAACGGCATTGCAATAGAGGTTGCTAAAGATTACCTGAGGAAGAATACAAGATTCCTTGATGTTGATACGGAGGTAAAGTTCGGCGGAATGATAGCTGCGGGAAGCAGCGACCTTGTGGGAGTATTTGAAAGGGCAAGGAAGGAAGTCCCTCTTGCAAACGACACCTCTTTTGGAATAGGATTTGCTCCGTTCACCGACGTTGAAAGGCTTGTTCTTGAAACTGAGGCGTACCTAAACAGCAAGGCTTACAAAGCCAAGGAGCCTTCAGCCGGAGAGGACATAAAGGTTATGGGAATGAGGGACAAGGACCGCATAACGCTTACGGTTGCCATTGCCTTTATCTCGAAATTCGTAGACAATATAGACACCTATGTGGGAATTAAGGAACGGATAGCGAAGGACGTTGTGAACAACGCAAAGAAGTTTACCAAGAAGGATGTCAGAGTGGAGATAAATACCGGAGACTCGATAGAAAAGGAGGATATTTACCTGACAAAGACGGGACTGAGCTGCGAGTCAGGAGACGACGGCTCGGTTGGAAGGGGAAATAGGGTCAATGGGCTGATAACGCCTTTCAGGCACATGAGCCTTGAGGCTGCGGCAGGTAAGAATCCTGTAAACCACATAGGAAAGATATACAACATACTCGCAACCGAGATGGCCATGAAGATAACGAAGGAGTATCCTGAAATAAAGGAATGCGACATCTCAATCCTCTCACAGATAGGAAAGAAGATAAGCGAGCCGCACAACCTCAACATAAACGTGATTACCGAACAGAAGAGCGACTTTGAAAACATCAGGGGAAAGGTCTACTACATAGCGGAGGGAATGCTTGACAACATGAGCCAGCTCACCCTTGACATCTCGCTCGGCAAGCACAAGACCTTCTGAAGGTTTACCTGATTGAAATGCAGGAAACGTAACGCCATAGTGGAAGCCATGCTCGCAGAGAAGGTATTAAAAAGAGGTTATCCTATTTCTATTTGTGTATTCTAGACATAGTGAATAGTGGAGGAAAATGAAGATCGCTTTTGTTTACGACATCCCTTATCCATGGCACAGAGGAGGGATTGAGCATATTCTGAATGTTGAGGCAAGGGAGCTCGCGAAGAAGCATGAAGTCCATTTCTTCACCATGAAATGGCCTGGAATGAAGAAGGAGTTTACATACCAGAATGTGAGATATCATGCTTTCGGAGAAGTCACCGAAGAGACCGCATATAAACACGGAAGACGGGCAATAAGGGAGGCGGTGTTGTTCTCGGTTTATATGAAAGATATTTTCAATTATGATTTTGACGTCATAATATCGAATGCCTTCCCCATACTTCATCTTCCCATAGTGAAACTGTATTGCAGGATGAAGAATGCGAAGCTGATACTGAAGGTTGACGAAGTCTGGGACAATGATTACTGGATAAGTTACCTTGGGATGGTTGCGGGGAACGCCGCGAATTTGTATGCGAATACCTTTTTGAAATCGGATAATGCGAAATATGTTGCAAATTCGACGGATACCGCAAGGAAGCTTGAGGCTTTTGGGATAAGCAAGGGGAGGATAAAGGTCTTCGCCCCCATACTGGAGGACAGGGAGATGCGTTCGATTAGGGAGAAGACGACTAAGAGGGAGAACAGGATAATTTTTGCCGGCAGGCTGATAAAGGAGAAGAGAGTGGATAAATGGCTCAGGATAGTGAAGAAGGTGGTGGATAGGAAAAACGAGGTAACTGCTGTCCTGATCGGAGAGGGAATAGAAAAGAAGGGGATAATGGAGGAGATAAAGACGCTTGGCCTTGAGAAAAAGGTAAGGGTAAGGCCGTTCTTCAAGAATAAGAATGAACTTTATAGGGAGATAGCAGGCTCAAAGGTTCTCCTGCATATGGGCGAGAGGGAGGGTTTGAGCATAATAACGCTTGAAAGCCTTGCATTAGGTACGCCCGTTGTGCTGCCGGAATATTCTCCCATACCAAAGGAAGTGAGGGACATGTGCATAGTGGAGGATGAGGACAAGATACCATCAAAGATAATTGATATTATGGATGGAAATGGGGCCAGTATTGATAACAAGAGCAACTTGAAGATGTTTTCCGTCTCTAATGTGACTGCTTTTTATGATGGTTTGTTTAAATCATAGTAATTTGATTTGATTATATGAGCTCATTTGTAGTGGCACTTCCGAATGACGCTGCGCTTGCCGGAGAGATAGGCAAAAAGGGCTCTGAGAACGGGATAACTTTCTACAACAGGAAGATAGGAGAGGAAGCGGTAGTAGTCTTGGCGCCCACTGACGTTTCTACCAAGTTCTATGCGATTGGGGAGATAATGTCAATCGCGGACATAGTGGTGATAAGCACTAGCAAGGTAGACGCGCTGCTGGGGGAATCGATAATCGCTGCATCAATGCTTGGGAAGAAGACCATCTTTACAAATGACAATGACATATCAAGCATACTGAAAAGCGTCTCCCCTCCGGATCATGAGTTTGTAGACAGAAAAGAACTTCTCGGAAAGCTTACCGAATTCAAGAGAGACCCTCTTCAGAAAACAGGAGAGCTTAGAATAGACATGGACAAGGCCTTTCCGGTGAAAGGAGTAGGTACCGTTCTTTTGGGCATAGTAAGATCTGGAACCGTGAAGGTTCATGACGCCCTCCATTCAAGCAATGGCAAGGAGATTTCCATCAGGTCTATACAGGTGCATGATGAGGATTCTCAGGATGCGGAAGTTGGCGAGAGGGTTGGGCTTGCCGTCAAGGGAGTGGATTACACCGAAGTTGAAAAGGGAGACATTCTCTCAAAGGTAGGTAGACCATACGTAAGCTCATTTGAAGCGGAGATCAGGAAGAGCCCCCTCTTAAAGGACGTTGAAATTGGGGATATGAACTGCACGCTGATCACCGGTTTTTCGGTAGTCAACTGCAAGGTGACAAAGAATGCGGATGGATTCAGCGTAAAGTTAGAGAAGCCTGCGGCGCTGTGGAAGGATGATACGTTTATACTTATTAGGGATAAGGCTCCGAGAGTTTTTGCAGCAGGAAAAGTCCTGAAATTGTTGTAGCTTTGATTACTTGTTCTCCTTGGCCTTCTTGGAGTCGAAAAACTTGGCGTCTGCCAGAATCATATGCATGTCGCCTTCAAATCCCAGAGCTGCCTTGAACGCGTTGTGGTCTATGGTTATGGTGCTATCCGAGTAGGGATCGTTTATGTAGAACGCGTCCTTGTCATAGCCCTTTACCACGACCCAGTGGGGTGAGGATTCAAGATAGGAATTAATCGTGTTTGCATCTATGAGAACTATGGGCAAGACGTTTGCCGAGAGCGCCTTCTTTATCATCTGTACGGTTACCGGACCGTGCTCCTCTTCCACGCCCATGTCCATTGACTTCTGCTTTATTTCGTTGAAAGATGATGTCAGGGTGTCAAGGTTGACGTTCTCGTATACCGCCATCTTCCTGTCGTATCCTTCGTCCTTTGTGTTGCTGAGTATGCCTATCCTTGCTCCCCTCTTTGCCATCGCATAGGCGAGCCCGTACTTGGAGCCGTGCCAGACGCTTCCGTTTACCGATTCCTGCCAGATGGTGTATTCGCTCTCCCTCCTGAACTTGAAGTCCTGGTTGAGGAATTTTAATATCATCATTGCCGAAGCGGCTGAGCTGGTGAATTCGTCGCTCTGAGGGTAATGCGAAAGCTCGAACATGGTCTTGTCCTTTATCTTTGCCTTCTTTATCCTAGCCATGAACTTGTTCTCCTTCTTGGAAGGCCTGGACGAGCTCCTCCTGTTTGCCTTTCGAGCCTTTTTTGTGTTTTTCTTTGATGATTTTGCCATGATTATCGCTTATTGAATGGTGCAGGGAGAGAGATTTGTTCAAATGTTTTATTGAACTCTCGTAGGCCTAAGCCAACGGATCTTGAGTCCGCCGCATTTGACCAGGCTCTGCCATCCCTGCAGCATCTACTAATTATTACACCACATATAAAAAGGTGCGTTGTCCTAATCCTATATATCATCTTACCCCATATATATTACTTTCTATTTTCGGTTCTGTCGTATATTCGTCATCTTTTTTCATATTTTTGTAAGCCGAAAGGCATAAGATGATGAAAGGGAACAATATCCTTATTCAATTATATAGTAAGAAAATTGGTTTTATGGAGATAAAAAAGATATCTGATGTCAAATTTACCATTGGGAAGGACGATTCGCTAGGCATGAAAACTGGGGTGTCCATTTACACCAGCCAAGCCGGAATAGATGGCATACAGAAGGACAGAACGATGAAACAGGCAATGAATGTCTCTACTTTACCAGGCATAGTAGGCAATGTCTTGTTGATGCCGGACTGCCATGAAGGGTATGGCATGCCTGTTGGTGGAGTGGCCGCTTTTGATGCTGAGAACGGAATAATATCGCCTGGGAGCGTGGGGTTCGACATAAATTGTGGAGTAAGACTGATAAAAACGAACCTTGACGAGAAGGAATTGAGAGCTAAAATAAATCAGATTGCAGATGCACTTTTTAAGAACGTGCCTAGTGGAGTCGGTAGCAAGCAACATATAGGACTGACAGAAAGTGACCTGATTAAAGTTTGTGAAGAGGGTGTCTCCTTCATAATTGGGAAGGGTTTTGGAACGAAAGAAGATGTAGAAAAGACTGAGGAGAAAGGTAATATGGCAGGAGCTGATTTTTCAAAGATCACAAAGGAAGCCAAATCTAGAGGGCTTTTCCAGCTAGGAACTTTGGGGGCCGGAAACCATTTCCTTGAGGTCCAGAAAGTCGAGAAGCTGTTTGATAAGGAAACTGCAAAGGCATACGGATTGCATGAAGACCAGGTCGTGATAATGGTGCATACCGGCTCGAGAGGATTCGGCCACCAGACCTGCAGCGATTACCTTAGAATGCTTGTCGAGTATCAGAGCAGGGAGAAAATAATACTCGCTGATCCGGAACTCAGCTATGCATATGTGGGAAGTAAGGAAGCGGATGATTACCTTGCCGCGATGAAATGCGGCGTTAATTACGCGTTCACCAATAGGCAGATAATTACAAATTCGATTAGGAAAAGTTTTGAGACTGTTTTCGGAAAGAGCTCAGATGCGCTTGGGATGGAGTTGCTTTATGATGTTTCGCACAACATCGCAAAGTTGGAGGAGCATGAAGTCGATGGCAGGAGAAAAAAGGTTTACGTCCACAGGAAGGGAGCGACGAGGGCATTCCCGAAAGGTCATCCAGAAGTTTCAAAAGTTTACAGGGCGGTCGGACAACCTGTCCTTATACCGGGAAGCATGAGTACTGGAAGCTATGTCCTTGTCGGCACTGAAGGCGCAATGAAGGAAACGTTCGGTTCATCCTGCCATGGAGCAGGGAGAGTGATGTCAAGACATCAGGCCATAAGGGAGATTCCAGCCTCAAGGACATTCGAGGAATTGAGGAAGAAGAATGTTGAATTGAGGATAAAGACTAGAAAACTGGTTAGCGAGGAGGCGGAGTGGGCTTACAAGAAGGTTGACGAGGTTGTTGACGTCGTTGAGAAGGCAGGAATAGCAAGGATAGTTGCGAGATGCACGCCAATGGCAGTGATAAAAGGCTAGTCTTGATCATATTTACTTCTTTTCAGAGACTTATTTCATCAAGTAATCTGTCTATTTTATGCAGCAAAAACACCGCATCAGGCATTCTTACCTTTGCGCTAAGCCTTTCCAATGTAAGCTTTGCTTCGCTCAGCTTTTTTTGGCTTAGCAAGTATTTTGCAAGATAATAGATCCCGTTTGGATTCTCCTTTGTCATAAGTTCGAGAGTGTATGCGTATCCTTCTTTTTTGTTTGATTCCACGCAGAATACCATATTTGCATATTCGCTCATCAGGCTTGTTTTCTGGGTTTTCATTGAAGAGAGTGTCCTCTCCGCGTCCAAAAGCCTTCCGAGTTTAATGTAGGAGATGAAACTGAGGTAAAGGAGGTCGTCGTCAGGGGAGGTTTTGGTCTGGTCACTTATGAGCCGTATGGCCTTGTAGAACATCTCCTTGGATTTTGAGGTAAGGTCCAAGGAGGAGTATATGTTGGCTGAGTTTTCTTCCATGAAGCCTTTTCTATTGTAGTCGAGATCGCCATACTTCAAGCCGGAGAGCGTTTTGTAGACGCTTCCAGCGCCGAAAAGAAGATTTGGATTGTTGCTTTCTGCGGTAACCGCGTCCAGATTCTTTTTGGCATAGTCGAGATTCCCCTCGTCTATGAGCAGCTGTATTGCAGAAAACTTTTCGATTTCGGGATTCTTTGCCTTTTCTTCCCTGCGATTGATGTGGGCTTCGCAGAAATGGCAGAATCCTTCTCCCAAGGTGCCTAGATTTAGATAGGATCCGCAATAGCCGCAAATTGCTGGCGAGGCTCCGGGCCTGTCAAGGAGACTGAAGTACTTGGAATAATCCATGGGAGTATAGATATTCGAATCATTTTAGCCTTTTCTGTTTGCGATTGGCATAAACAGAAAGGTTCAGAGGAGTCGGCTTGGGATTTTGCCTATTTCTTCTTCAGCACGGCAAAGAGGTGCATCCTGTCAAACGGCGCCAGGTCCATCGACTCTATAAGCTGGAAATTGCGCGAGACCTTGTTGAAGAATTCCCTGTATACCTCACGTGGTGATTTTGAGACGCTTATGCTCTGCGATTTTATCGCAACGTAGGCGTATCCGCCTTTCTTGAGAAGGCCTCCGTTGAGAAGAAGGAGCTCGGGCTGGTCCCTCGCCGAAAGATCCTGGTAGAGTATGTCAACGGTGCC
>CAZJZM010000033.1:0-8391 GCA_964550485.1 Microcaldota archaeon
AGCTCTCCTTTTCAAAAGGCACGAATATACTCATAGGGCAGATGGGCGCAGGTAAGAGCTCCATAATGGATGCTATCTCCTTCGGGCTCTTCGGAACCTTTCCGGCAGTCAAGAATAGGAGGGTGAGCGTGAACGGCCTCATAAGGAACAGGCCTGATCAAAAGAAGAACGCCAGGGTCAAGATTTCGTTCAACGTTGGCGAAGACACTTACCTTATTGAAAGGGAGGTTACGCTTGACGAATCCGCAAAGGCGACTCTCCAGAAGAACGGGACATATGTCCAGTCGCAGCCGCAGCGGGTGACAGAGGAGATAGAGAAGGCATTGATGATGGATTATGACCTTTTCGCTAGGGCGATATATTCGGAGCAAAACAGGCTTGACTATTTCCTTGAGTTGAGGTCTTCCGAAAGAAAGAAGCAGATAGACAACCTACTGGGCCTTGACAAGTTTGCAAACGCGCAGGAGAACACCACGAGCCTGGTAAACAAGATAAAGGAGACGATTGAGGAAAGCAGGAAAACCGCGGAGAGCTTTGATATAGAAGGGCAGAAAGGCCAGAAGGCAAAACTGGAGGAAGAAAAGGAGAAGGTAACAGCGGAGAAGAACGAAATTATGAGAAGTATTGATAAGCTTAAGGAAAAACGTGGAGTAAGTGAAGCCAGTTTGAAGAGAATGAAGGATGATTACAACAGGAAGAATACCATCACAAGAGAAATGGCGGAAATGAAAAGCAAGATTCTGGTTTTGACCGATGAGATAGAAAAGATAAATTCAGAAAAGTTAGGAGAACTGATGGAGGTAGAAAAGACTTTGAAAAGCACCAATGCCAGATCTTCAGAGCTCGCAAAAAAATTAAAGGATAATATGGCAATAATGCAGAATGCACAGACAACACTTGGAAAGAAACAGAGCGAACTTGCAACGATTTCTAAGGACATTGTAGAAAGAGATAAACTCTTGGCTAGTATAAAGGGGAAGGAGAAAAGCAAGGTGGGAGAAGAACTTGAGAAATGCAGAAAGAGGATAGAGGAGACTGGGGTTGAGATCGCTTCGATGACTGCACAGAAGAATGAAGCAGACAAATGGATAAGGGAGCTCGAGAAACACATAAGCAAGTGTCCGGTATGTGAAAGAGATCTGGATAGTAGAATGAAGGAGGAATTGCTTACGGTTAAGAAAAAGTTAGTGAAAGAGTTTGGAGACAAGGCTAAAGTGTTGCAGGAAGCGCAGAAGAAGGAAAGGGAGGAAATTAACGAACTTAATCTTCTTTTCAATAAGCTTGTTGTTGTAGAAGAGAGGGTTAAGGGCTACTCTAACCTGGAAGAGAAAAGAACGATTACGGAAAAGGAACTTGAAAAGGCAATTGAAGAAAGTTCAAGAATAAAGAAGGGGATGGATAAATTAAATGAGGAAATTAACAAAGTTAATGAAGAGTTATCCAAGTTTAAATCGGCCAAGTCAGCATTGGAAAGGAAGGAGATGCATCTCTCCGAAAGGAAAAAGGCGGAGGAGAATGTTGCTAAGAAACAGAAGGAGATAGATGGAATCAAGGTCGACGAGAAGAAACTTGAGATTGTACAAAAGGAATTCACAGAGCTTTCTTCTGGAATAAGCAGGAACGAAGCTTCATTGGAAGGTGTCGGGAAAGCACTTGAAGAGAAGGCTAGACAGATCGATGAGAAGAAAAAGGAGATAGAGAAGATAGAGAAACTCTACACCGAGATCAGCTCGAAAAAGACGGTAATCGACAACCTTGTAAAATTCAACAATTCGTTGCAGGAGACGCAGGCGCACCTGAGGAGCAGGCTAGTCAGCTCGATAAACAGGATAATGCAGGACATCTGGCCCGAACTGTATCCCTATGGAGACTATCCCGGATTGGAACTCAACGCAACCGAAGGAGACTACGTCTTGCGCATATGTACCTACAGGGGAGACAAGGAGACCTGGGAGGACGTTGATGAGATAGCGAGCGGCGGCGAGAGGAGCATAGCCTGCCTTGCGATGCGGGTCGCATTCGCATTGGTCCTGGTCCCGAACCTAAAATGGCTGATACTCGACGAACCTACACACAACATAGACCAGCAGGGGATAGGCAGGTTTGTCAGCGTCTTCAACGAGAAGCTGCCGAAGATAGTCGAGCAGATATTCATAATAACGCACGACGAGCAGTTGAAGCAGGTCTCGAACGGAAAGGTCTACATGTTCAGCAGGAACAAGGGAGAAAATGGCGAGACTGTTGCCGAGGAGTTGTAGGTTAGATGTCAGTTGAGTTCATCAATAGGAACGTTCCTGAATCTTAAAAATTAAGACTTTTGCTTAAATTCTCGTCCGTAGTTTCTTTCTCTGTCTTTCTGTATCTGGATTTTTAATTGCTCGAGGCTTTTGCTCCTTTTCATTACGCCGAAGAAGTCGGTTATGTCTTTTTTCTTCTTTTTCGTTTGGAAAAAGCTTTTTATGACTTCAGAAAAACTGCGTTCACCTTTGACTTTAGAAAGCATACTATAAACTTCTTCTGAGACGGAAATCTGTCTGGCCATAGAATCACAGTGAAGTGTATGTCTAGGACTTTTTATCTAATTCTTTGATATCAGAGCACATCAAGCCCTAATCTGTCCTCCTCCTTTTTCTCCATTCCCAGGACAGAGGATCCTGTGACCCCTGTGAATATGCCTATTACTTCGACGTTGCCCATGTAGTCAGGATCCAGCCTTGCTCCCCAGGTAACGCTTGCGTTTGGGGATATTGTCTCGGTGAGCTTTGAGCCTATCTGGTTCGCATCGCCCAATGTGAGATCCGGTCCGCCCGTTATGTGCAGAAGGACGCCCTTCGCATCCCTGTAGTCCACGTCGAGAAGCTTGTTGTTGAGCGTGCTGTGGACCACCTCGTTGACCTTGTCGTGTCCGTGCCCCGTTCCAACGCTTATCATCGAGACTCCGCCGGCCTTCATTATGTTCTTTATGTCTGCAAAATCCAGGTTCATCATGCTCGGCTGGGTTATGGTCTCCGTTATACCCCTGACAGCCTTTGCAGTGATCTCGTCAGCAAGCTTGAATGTTTGTTCTATGGGAAGGTTGGGATAAAGGCTCACTAGCCTCTGGTTGTCTATTATTATAAGGGTGTCTATGTTCTCCCTGAGCTTTGCGATTCCCTTTCTTGCAGTTTCGAGCCTGACTCGCTCCAAGGAGAAAGGTATGGTGACTATTCCGACTACCGTTGCACCTGCGTCTTTTGCTGCGCGTGCAACAACCGGTGCTGCGCCTGTTCCTGTTCCGCCGCCCATTCCCGCAGTAAGGAATACTAGGTTTTTATCCGCCAGTAATTGTTCTATGTTTCCCCTTGAGATCTCTGCCGCCTTTTCTCCTATTTCCGGAAAGCCTCCGGCTCCGAGCCCTCTGGTGATCTCCCTTCCGAGCATTAGTTTCTTAATCCGCTGGTCAAGCATCTCGAGCTGTTTCCCGTCTGTATTGAATGCAAAAAGTTCGGCTCCTTTGATGTCCATCGAGCAGAGTCTGTGGACGGTGTTGTTTCCTCCGCCTCCGACTCCGACAACCGCTATCTTAGGTTTGAATAGATCAGGATCGTCCCAGATGTTCTTCTTCTGCTCCGTTTCGTTTCCGTACATTCTTCCACCTGTATTGTATGCGAAGAGAAGGATAAAATACTTTTCTACTGGCGTCAGATATTGATGTTGGCAGGTAAATGGCATCGGATGGCAGTTTTGCGTGTCAGATTAGGGAAATTACAGGCCATTTGGCATCAGATCCTTCAGGTCCAGTCCGTTGTTCTTTGTTATTTCGTTGATAAAGATCGTGGCGTAGGAACCGGAAGGTATGGAGAAATTCAACACCGCGTTGTTTTCCTGTAAGGCAGATGAAAAGTCCTTGAACGGAGAGAGCATAGGTCGGAAAGCGCCTTTCATGCCGAGTTCCGGCATGCTCTTTACCTTGAATGACTCCTTGTTTATGCCGATCCTTTCCATTACCTCCTTTTCGTGTTCGCTTATGTATTCGTCCTTGGTTTCATATCCCACCAGCGCGCTCAACGGAAAAGAATCCCGCTTCTCTGAAGAGACGGTAGTTGAATCAGGGAATCCGTAGAAGTTCTTTCCGCAGTATATTTTTGATTCGAAGTCCTCGGCCCTTATCCTTTCTTCCAGAACCATATTGAAGACCAGATCCTCCACTGCGTGTATGAACATTATGGCGATTCCTCGTGGTATCTTCCTTATGGCGTTTGCGAAGTTCTTGTACCTCGCCAGGTAATCTATCATTGTCCTTTCGTATCGGAGATGCCTTGGAAAGTAGTCCAGGGCTTTCTGGAAATCCTGCTCTTCACTTAGCACTTTCCTTGCCTCCCTCGCTTCCAGGTCATTCTCGTTGCTGCTGTCGGTCAGGAAGGCCATCACCGCCTCCTCTTGTTTGTTGTTGATTATGTCAAGGCCTATCTTGGCGTTGTTCAGCCTGTAGCCGAACCGCTGCCTGTCGAAGTAGCTCGGGAAGGTTCCGCCAAGCTCTTCTATTATTGGAGGTATGTTTTCCGTGTCATGCACGTCCTTTACCTTTATCGAGAACCCGTTTCCGATGTTGCTCCCCATCTCTATGCCGTTTGACTTCCAGGCGCCGTTTATGCTTATGTCATTCAGCCTCACGGCCTCCACGTTCGCCGGCTCGACGCCGTAGATGCAGGCCAGCTGTACTGAAATTGAGCGCTTGTCCTTTGTCCCGGCATAGCCTATGGATTTCCTCCCCCTGGACATGCGCTTCGCAATCTCAAGGAGGGCGCGGGTGTTGTCCCAGTTCTTCTTCTGGAGTACGAAGGTTGTGAACTTCCCAGCAGGCGCCTCGCTCTCTTTGAGCTCCTGGGGAGTGTACCTTACGCCTGGCTCGAGCATCACCCCCGAGCCCGTTATCTCCTTTACTATGAAGTCATCGGGCTCGGATTTTACCTCTCCGCCTATGCCCGCCTGCTTCGTCAAAGTCAGCATGAAATCTAATATAAACCTTCTTATTCAATTATATAACAGTGATGTTTTTGAAGGAAGATTCCCTAGTGGAAAAGCTCATCTACAGACTTATCAAAAAACACGTTGCCGGAACAACCATGAATTCCGCCCTTGAGAGGGCCCAGGAGTTCAACAAAGGCAATATCCTTACCTCGATCATGTTCCTGAGCGGTAATGCGGACAGCAGGCCAAAGGCAAGATATGTGACAACAACCTACATAGAGATCATACGGAGGATTGCGAGGCTCGGGCTCAAGACCAGCGTCCAGATACCCATAGGGCAGATAGGAGGAGGGATCGACAACGAGGTCGCCGCGAACAACCTCCTTGAGATAATAAATGCGGGCAACAGGTACGGGGTCTTTGTCTGGGCGGCATTCAACGGAAGCGACGCCGAGGCCTCAGTTGCAAAAAGATTCAAGCATTCGAAGGGGTTCGGGATAGCGGCGCCGCACGCGAAAGCCGACGAGATAGTGAACAGATGGCACGTCAAGGTCGTGAAGATGATATTTGACGGCAAGGAGAAGGAGGACCACGGCAAGCTGCTCAGGGAAGCGGAACTGGTGGCGAAGAACACGAAGACGGTAGTCTTCTACTCGCCTCCGGAAAAGCTGCTCAGCAGCATGTCAGGCAACAGCAAGTACAGGAAATCGGTCATCTTCGAGTTCGGCCTTGCCTATAGCAACAGGAAGATCAGGAGCCTGCTCGGAAAGGGGGCGATGGCAAGCGTGAGCGTTCCCTTCGGAAAGGACTGGACCTCCTACGCCATGGACATAGTGCCGGAGGGCAAGACCCATTTCATAGTCGAAAACCTCCTCAGGGAGGAGGAGAGGCAGGGAGCATAATGGCCGGCAGGAAAAGGATAGCGTTGGTAACAGGCGGCGCTGGCAGGCTCGGCAGGACGCTCGCCTCAAAGCTCGTAGAAGACGGATACGAGGTGCGCTGCCTGATCCAGAGAAAGGAGGATGCGCTGGAAGCTCCTCCGGGCACGATTCCTTACCTTGGAGACATCACCGATGAGAAGGCGCTTGCTGATGCGTGCGCCGGAGTCGAGCTGGTGATACATCTCGCTGCCATAGTCAGCGAGTACAGGGGCGGACCGAAGGATATAATGAAGACAAATGTCCTAGGGACAAGGAGAGTGGTGGACGCAGCCAAGGCTGCGGGAGCCAGGAGGCTGCTCTTTGCGAGTTCTACCAGCGTCTACGGAAGGAAGAGAAGAGGGAAACTGAACGAGGATTCGGAGACCGGACCTTCTGACACCTATGGCCAGAGCAAGGTCCTTGCGGAGAAAGAGGTCGTCAACTCAGGTCTCAATTACACGATCTTCAGGATAGCGACGATATACGGGCCTGGTTTTGAGGATTTCTTCCTGAAGATGTTTGGGATAGTAAGACAGGGAAGGGGTTTCATGGTTGGGAAAGGAGAAAACCACATCCCCCTTGTCCACATAAATGATGTGGTCCGGGCTTTTCAACTAGCGCTGGAGGAGAAGGTCAGCAGAAACAAGATTTACATAATCACTGATGGTAGAATTTACACCCAGAGGGAGATTGTAGAGACGATAGCTACCCTCGTCGGAGTGCCGACGCCGGAGAAGCGAGTAAGCCCACTCCTGGTCAGGGTCGTTTCGAAGGGAATGAATCTCGACAGGGACGAAATAGGATTCCTGATGACCGACAAGGTAATGGATATCTCCAGAGCGAGAAAGCAGCTGGGCTTCAGGCCGAAGAAGAGCCTAGAGAGCGACAGCGGCGAGCTGCTCAAGGAGATGACCACATACGAGCCTAAGAGGAGCGAGGAGTTCGAAGTTTGACTGGATTAATGAAGGATTTCATGCCATTTGTGATAGGGCAAAAACAAACCGAATAAGGATATATAAACATGAATGACGAGATAATATTGCATTTTTGTGATGTTTATGAAAATCGGAAAAGTTGAAAAATATATATACGAAAGACTTGATGAAAAGGGAGCCCTGCTTTTTGTAGTGGTGGATCCGGTAGACTACAGCAGCACAAAGTTGGCAATAAACACAGCCAAGGCTGCTGCCGATGGCGGCGCAGACATAATCTTGATAGGAGGAAGCACCGGAGCCCAGGGTGAGCTCCTGGAAGACGTCACTAAAGAGATAAAAGAGAAGGTTGAGGTTCCAGTGGTCCTCTTCCCCGGCAACATAGCTACAATAACCAAGTATGCCGATGCTGTATACTTCATGTCGCTTCTTAACGCAAGAAACCCGTACTGGATAACGCAGGCGCAGATGCTCTCTGCGCCGGTGGTAAAGGCGCTTGGAATAGAGCCGCTTCCGGTGGGTTACATAGTGGTGCAGCCCGGAGGTACAGTAGGATGGGTCGGAGATGCGAATCTAGTCCCGAGGGAGAAACCGAAGATAGCTGCCTCGCTTGCACTTGCTGGAGAATATCTGGGGAACAGGCTGATAGTGACTGACGTCGGTTCGAATCCCCAAATCCAAGGGAACACCGGAGTCCCAGTAGAGATGATAAAGGCGGTAAAGAACTCGATATCTGTGCCTTATATAGTTGCGGGAGGGATTAGAACAGTTGATGATGCAAGAACTGTAATAAAGAGCGGCGGAGACATAGTCCAGATCGGCACAGCGATCGAAAACGCCGGAAACCCGAAGGCCCAGGCAGCGCTCTTCTCAAAGGCCATACGGGAAGAAGGCAAGAAGAGATAGGTATATGAAAATTTGGAAGATTTTGATTATAGGGCTTATTGGTGGAATACTTCTCTCTCTTGTATCCGCTCTGTTTCCTAATAATTCATACATAGGAGCAGGAGTATATGGTCATCCGTTAGGGTGGATTGGATTTTATTTTTCTGATATGCCTGTTCTTGGTCCGACTCCTAATCATCCTCTGCGAGCTGATTACTCGAGTCTGCTAGCCGACATAGGATTTTGGTTTGTAGTAATGATAATAATATTAGCTATGATAAATTACCTACGTGAAAAGAAAAGGTAATAGCACTTGGAGTTATGAAGGGACAAATTATTAGGAACTTGACAAATAAATAACTTAAGGTTCAATTGACCTCGGAGGGTTTTCTCTTCTCTTTTTATCGTCGGAAAATGATTAGAGTGTAGAGGCTCCTGGTGGCGTTGGTCGCCTTGCCAGGAGTGGAACTACATGGAACTATATGAGATAAAAGATAAAATAGTAGAGGTTTGGGCGGCTGCACGAGTCATCGTGCAGAAATATGGCCATACGAGGAAGTTTGCAAAGCACATTGTTGCATTTGTAATAAAACAATGTGAAAACTTCAAGGATGTGAAACTCATCGAGTTTCTCGGTAGAGATCCCATAGGTAAGATGTTGGGATACAAGAAGAAACCTGATGCGACGACATTCTCCAAAGTTA
>CAZJZM010000034.1:0-8367 GCA_964550485.1 Microcaldota archaeon
AGATCATCGACATAATAGCGATAACCTCCCAGAAAAGGAAAAAGGTCTCGTCAAGGGCGGGCATGAAGCAGACTGTCGAAACAAATCCCCTATTCAAATCAAGGCCCGAAGCGGCGGAAGCAAGGCTTAAGAGAACAATAGACGCCTACAGGAAGAAGGACTATCATGAGCTCGCGGAGCAGATAATGGCAGATAGCAACGAGATGCACGCATTGATGATGAGCACCAGGCCCTCAATAAGGTACCTTAATTCAATATCCTTCGAGATAATAGATGCAATAGAAGCGCTCAACCTCGAGAAGGGAAGGAACATAGCCGCCTATACCTTCGATGCGGGTCCCAACGCGCAGATAATAACACTCAAGGAGCACAAGGACGAGATACTACAGGCACTTGAGCCTCTCATATCCAGCGGCGAGATAATCGAGATAAGAATAGCTGAACAAGGCAGCGATCCGAGGATGCTTGATAAGGAATCGCTCATAGACTCAAAGGCATTAAAGCCTAAGAATGCCAAGTAAAAGACGATTTTATGCCATTCGACGTGACTTCAAGCGCACCAGGAAAGATTCTCTGGATAGGGGGATATTCTGTTCTGGAAAGACCAAACGTAAGCTACGTGACAGCAGTCAAAGCCTTCGTCAATGTCAACATCCAATCACTCGAGGGAAACAGTATTATCCTTGATGCACCTCAGCTTGGCATGACCGCAAAAGGAACTCTCGGAAACGAAGGCAGACTGAATATCGAAGTCCCAAAGGAACTCATTCTCCTCAAGACCAGCGCAGAGGTCGCCTTGAGGTATGCGGTTGCAAACGGTGCAAAACCCGAAGGATTCACGATACACACAAAGAACGATGACGTATTCTCATACAGCATTTCAGGAGGGAAGATAGTCAAGAGCGGGCTCGGAAGCAGCGCCGCGCTGACCGTCGCTACCGTTGCCGCAGTACTCAAGGCATTCGACATCAAGGCGAATAAACACAAGGTACACAAACTGGCACAGATTTCTCATAGTGTAGCCACTGGAAAAGTGGGAAGCGGATTCGACATCGCTGGTGCATGCTACGGTAGCATAGTCTATACAAGATACTCTCCAGATCTGGTCAAGACCCTTCCACCCGACTTCTCCAACAAAGACTTGCTCAAACTGGTAAAGAAGAAGTGGGACTATACTGCGGAGAAGCTATACCTACCCAAGGATTTCAGGATCACCTTTGCAAACTTCATAGGAGAGTCTATGGTTACAACAGCGAGCATAGGCAGCGTCTCGGAATTCAAAAAGAACAATCCAGAAAAGTACAACAAACTGATCAGCGAGCTGAACCAGACCAACTCAGAAGCCATAGACGCGCTCAGGAAGCTGAACGGAGGAGACAAGGCCTCGATGACAGAGTTCAAGGAGGCATTTGAGAAGGGACGAGCGCTTTCGAAGGAGCTGGGTAACCTCAGCAACGTAGGCATAGAGCCCGACGATTGCACAAACCTGATAGAGGAGAGCAAGAAAAACGGCGCGTTCGTCGCAAAATTGCCCGGAGCAGGCGGGAAGGACTCCATAGCGGCAATATCCTTATCAAGGGAGGAAGAGAAAAAACTAAGGAAGTTCTGGAAAGGCAGGAAGAAACTCGATATTCTAAAAATAAAGATAAACAAGAAGGGCCTAAGTGTATGAAAGACCCTAAGCATTTTCTAGAACTCTCCGGAGTCGTTTCCTCCGGCCTTGGCGGAGGCAAACGCTTTCTGGGGATGAAAAAGTATCTTGGCCAGATGGTAGGAAAATTTTCATTCGTACCATATCAAGGAACTCTTAACATAACCATCTCCGAGAGAAATAAACATAAAATCCAGCTACTCAAACAAAAAGACAGCACACTAATCAAGGGTTTTAAAGAAGGCGACAAGACATTCGGTGATGTAATCGCATTCAAAGCGAAACTCAAAGGAATTGGATGTGCAGTTCTTCTGCCAAAACTTTCAACGCATACCAACACGATAGAGATAATTGCCGAAAAAAGACTCAGGGACAGCCTGAATCTAGTTGACGGCCAGAAGGTGACCGTTCGCATCTTTCTTTCGTGAACCTCCTCGTATCCTCCTTTCTATTACAATGAAGAGTCCGGTAAGCACGATTATGGTTGCAATAGACCAGAGTATATCACTAGCGCCAAGAGAAAGTTCGGATATCGCCAACCCGACAAAAGCGACAGCAGCTATCAGGACACCGCTCTTGAGCCTGAAACTTGGATGATAATTACTCATTTTTCTTATCTTGAGGTACGCAACCAGGTCTATAAGCCTTGGAAGGCCCGTCCCAACTATCGCCCCTATTATCACATATTGGTAATAATAGCCCGGGAAAGCGGAGAGCCCCATGGGAATCAGGAAGGATAGTATTGTCGCATATATGGGTATGGATCTTGCTGACATCTTGTTCATTCCCTGAGGCAAGAAGCGCATATTAGTGAGCGCGAAGAGTATCCTCGCATTTGACATTATCATCACAAGCATTACGGCGAGTATCGCAAGGACCGCAGCCACCTCAAACGCCAGCAGCAGTGCGCCATTGTGGAGCAAGACAACCATTCCATAAACCGGATAGTAATAGTAAGTCTTCAGCAGGGCCGTCTGATTGAGGCCCACATATACTGCAAGAACAAGGAGAACGTAAAGCACTGTGACAGTGATTATGGAATATATTATGGCTTTAGGTATTACCTTGACCTTCTTCGTCTCTTCAGGTATAGTTATGAGTGCAGTCCAGGAGCCGTAGGCAAGTATTGCCACTGGAATGGCATAAACGATGCCCAGTCCTCCAGAGGTTCCAGATACAAACGGATTGAGATTTGAGAAGTTTCCATGGATTAAGGCCAGGACTATTATCACCGAGAAGAGAACCATGAAGAAAACGCTCATCAGCAGGTTTATCCTGCTCGTTATTCTCGCCCCAAATATATTTATCACTCCGGCGACCAGAAGTGCGATTTCGGCTATTGCAAAAGATCCCAAGCTTCCGGTCTGGTAGCCTGGGCCTATGTAGTTCCCCAATATTATGGCCGATATGACTATGCCGAAGACAGTCCCTAGGTAATAACCCACGCCCTCCAAAAAGGCAAGATATCTTGCAAACCTGCCTTTTCCAAAAGCCTCATAGGGAAAGACCACGAGAGCTCCGGATTTCGGGAATGCCGTAACCATCTCCGAATAGACAAGTGCCATGAGAATTGAGAAGACCCCAGCAAGAATCCATGCAATGAGGCTTGAAGGGCCTGCCTGCTGGAAAGTCAGAGAAGGGAAGGTAAGTACCGCTACTCCCACCATTCCTCCTACTCCGAGCCAGAAAACATCCCAGAATGTGAGCACTTTCTTAAACTTCATGCAATCAATCATAGCCTGAAAATAAAGACAGAGAAGACATTATAAACAGGCAGAATAATTGGCAATATCAATAATAAAAGCCTTTAGGACACGGGCTTTGTAGAAAAAGTTTATATACCTAATATAAAAGAACTTAAGGATAGTGAAAGGTATGAGCAGGGCACTCTCAGCGCAAAAGAAAGCTTCTCTAAAGGTCACTTGGAGTGCATCCGCCTATCAATACGGCTATTTCTTCTTCTACTTTGCAGAAGCGTAAGTACCCAAAACTTTTTGTGGTTCTTATGCAAAACAAAATGGCTAAATGAAATTTTGAAAAATGGTGAAAAACGAACAAACACAATATATTTAAGAGGATTGTTATGAGACAAACATATGAGAACGGAACAACGGGCATAGGGAACGGAAGACCGAGAGAACCAACGTCTCTTGTCGATTCTGCCAAAGGAACACTTCGCGGAGGAGGCATTTCCCAAGACCAGAAAGCTAGAATAAGCCGCGGATTAAGAGATGTTTTCCTAGACTCAGGAGACATGGACATGGGTCCTAAAGAACACGAGGAACGTTCCGGAAAATTGACACAATACCTAACTACAACTATTAGCATTTTAGAAGATGTTGGAAAATTAGACCGAGGACTTGCTACTCAAGCTGTAGAACTCCTCAGTACTATAGTTCCCACTATTCATTATCCACATCTAGAACTACTTGATACGGCATTGGTGGCAGTTAACGCCAACAGAAGCGATCGAGAGGCTCTCGCTAAGTTATTTAATGATATCAAAAAAATCAAAGAGAGTGGGAACGAACAGACCTTAATCGATATCGGAAAGCGCCTAGCTTTAGAAATCGCAGCAAAAGGGGACGGGCTTAGTACAGAAATCCGCACTTAGTGAAGACAAGTTGGAACGCTTCATTAAAATAACAATTAATTAGAACTTCAGTTCAGTTTTACATATGCATGGTGCCAAGCAGTAAACTAAAACCCCTGATTAAAGTCATAAACGAAGTCATGTTCATTATCCTATTGCCCTTTGTATAAATCTCCAAATTCTGGAGAAGGATAGCGTCCTTCGGCTCAATCTTCTTCATGTACAATCCCTGGCTGTCCTTGTGGCCCGCCGCATCAAACATTCCTGCAACATAGGCACTGGCCAGTTCATTCCTGCGCTTGAATATCTTCTCGGAGCTCTCGCATATGTCCTTTAGCTGCTTGCAGATCCTAGAATGGTAGAAAAGGACATGTCGCATCCCTCCGCCAATTTCCTCTATGACTATCCTGTTCGGCTTTATCCCCAAATCGTTGATCGCAATCTCTATGAATTTCTGTTCTATGCTTTCCAATCCTGTGGAAACACCAACTGCGCTCCGCTCCTCATTGCTCTTACTCTGCAAACCGGCCATGTAGCAGATTGTAGGATTAAGTTTTGTCTTCATAACATCTGCTTCAATATTTGATAATTAGAAAGACCTATTTATTAACCTTAACTTCAGCTAAATACTCATACTAATTCTAGAACCTTATGATACTAAGGCCTTCTATTAATATTTTCGAGTGGTTGGTGATGTTCTTGGATCTATAGGTCCCTTCTTCTTGCTTGCTTTAGAAAGAGATTCTCTCTGTCCTTCTGAGAGTCTTTTTAATACAGGTTTGCTACGAAGTAGCGAACTAGCAACTAATCCAACACTGTAATCCACAACCAAGCCAAAATACGCATCAGATAATCTCTCCAAAAACGTGTTGTTAGTTACGAGTAAGCTCTGAAATATGTCATTCTGCCAGTTTATTATGAACGTCAACCTTGCATAGTCATCGAGTACCTCTCCTGGCAATATTTCTGCAACGGATGGAAATCTAAGTGCGTATTCTCTAAGACTCAAATCGTCTTTCGCCAAGGCTATCAAATCCGATTTACTAAGGGCGCGCAAATGACCTAGTATTTCATCAAATTCCTTAGTTAAAACAGGATCACGCAATCTCATGTATCTCTCGCCTCCTGGAGTTGCTATGTCACGATGCATCCCAACAAAATCGTCAATAAATGGTAAATTACGTATGGCATTGTCTATTCGAACACGGGATGAGACTTCTGGTTTTACCTCCTGTTCTCTAGTAACCATTAAATTCACAATACATTCTTCTTCATTTTTAGATACTTAAGGCTTACGCTGACCTTAATTAAAAAAGAAACCTTCCTATAAAAATAGGAAGGATGTAGTCTTGAGTTTAGTGTGAGGCCGCAACAATTTTAACGCACATCTTATTATTTTTGAGGTGATCTATCCGCAGGTTCCCCTACGGATACCTTGTTATGCCTTAGCCCCCCTCACGAAACCTTAGTTCGACAGCATCTGTAAGGATACTGCGTCACTAAGACCTCACTTGGATGACTTGGCAGGCGGTGTGTGCAAGGAGCGGGGACACATTCACCGCTCGATGGTGACAAGCGATTACTAGGGATTCCAGCTTCATGCGGGTGAGTTGCAACCCGCAATCCGAACTGAGGCTGGTTTTAGGGGATTAGCGTCCCATCTCTGGGTAGCAACCCATTGTACCAACCTTTGTATGCCGCGTGTAGCCCTGGAGATTTGGGCTATACTGACGTACCGTGGCCCCCTCCTTCCTCCTGCTTAAACGCAGGCGGTCTGAACAGAGTGCTTGGAATATCTCTACTCCAGTGGCAACTGTTCACGGGGATCTCGTTCGTTACCGGACTTAACCGGATAGTTCACACCACGAACTGACGATCGCCATGCAACACCTCTCGGCTCGTTAGGTAAGGTCTTTAGCCTGACCTTCACCCTGCCGTCGCTCCAGGTAATGTTCCCGACGTTGAATTCAATTAGACCGTAGCATCCACCCCTTGTGTGCTCCCCCGCCAATTGCTTTAAGTTTCAACCTTGCGGCCGTACTCCCCAGGCGGCAGACTTAACAGTTTTCCTACGGTACTGCGTCTACTCGTGGTAGACGCAACACCAGTGTCTGCATAATTTACTGCTAGGGCTACTCGGGTATCTAATCCGATTCGTTCTCCTAGCCTTCGTCACTCACTGTCGGATGCGTTCTGGTCAGGCGCCTTCGCCACCGGTAGTCCTTATAGGATTATAGGATTTTACCCCTACCCCATAAGTACTCCTAACCTCTCCCGCTCCCTAGCCCAAAGGTATCTTATGCCAGCGCATATGTTGAGCATATGCATTTCACATAAGACGGTTTGAGCCAGCTACGGACGCTTTAAGCCCAATAGTCGTGGACACCACTTGTGCCGCCGGTATTACCGTGGCGGCTGCCACCGGCCTTACCCAGCACTTATTCGCCAAGCTAGCTAAACTTGGCAAAAGGAGGGGGTGAACCCCCCACTCAGACTCCCCCCATCACGCTTTCGCGCATTGTGGAGTTTTCGCGCCTGCTGCATGCCGTAGCACTAGGGCCCTTGTCTCAGTGCCCTTCTCGGGGCTCCTACTCTCATAGCCCCTACGGGTCAAAGGTTTGGTGGGCCGTTACCCCGCCAACAGCCTGATCCGACGCAGTCTCATCGCAGAGCGGAAATGCTCCATTTCACACTCCTTTTCGGGTAAAAAGCCTTCCAGCAATCTTACCCTATATGGTATTAGCCTCAGTTTCCCAAGGTTATCCCCTTCTCTGCGGTAGATTGACCACGCGTTACTGAGCCGTACGCCACACATGAAGTTCATGTGTAGACTTGCATGGCTGTCGAAATCTGATAGCAGTGTCCTCTAGCAGCATCGACTAGAGTCGATTTGTTTAACTATTTATATTTGCAATTGCGTTGCGAGCCTCTTTCACTCTCAAGACTACATCCAATTCCAAATAGGAATTTTCATTACTGCAGGCCAAAATGACAAAAAATGCCATAGGGTCTACAATATGCACGCTTCTTCGGATAAATCCAAAGGAACGGCTTATATACATACCCAAGAACATTTAAATACCTTATTAAAAAGCATCATAGTCTAAATATCAAGGACGGGATAAGAATAACTGGAGTATTTCAATGGGGTCAGAGTTTAAACGATCAATAAAACGTGGCACAGGCTCTGTTCTGTCTGAACATGATAGGGCTGAAGCTGACATAAGAACAAATATCGAACTGGGTGACCTAAAAAGCCGACATAGAAACGGACTATTCAGGGCCAATAGATACAATACCTTTATAGAAAAAGCAGCCATTGCAGCCGAGGCTGCGATCAAAGCCAAAAATCTAACTCCAGAAGAGGTAAAAACCATTGTGCTTCAAGAAATGGAACTTCTTATTAGAAAAGGATTTGTTGCCGATGCAGCCGCAGTCAAACGCGCCTTTGAATCTACTACTAAAGATGTTTGGTCAGTCGTAATTCCCAGGGAAGAAGGCTGGCCAGTCATAATAACCAACGAAGAAGTCCAGTCAGTCGTAATCAAAGCAACCGAAGTGTTATTCCACGAGCTGCCTGAGAATACACCTCACCCTATAAAAAACATGGAGACCGTAATTGCTGCGTGGGGAATTTTTGGTCTTAGCTATATAAACATCAAACCAACGCAAACACTGAACTCTATCAGAGAAAAAACACTGCCGTTTATCCGATATGGAATTAAGACGAATCATGAATATCTATCTTCAGAGCTTGCCACAAGGTTAGGCATGCGTGAAGAGGGGATAAGGGAAAGATTCGAGCAAGCAGTATGCGAAGAAACCAAGGAAAAACTGGATAATGGATCTAGCGTAACTATAAGTCAGATGAGAAATAATTTCGGAACTCCGCGCGACCGCGCAGCTGGTATAATTATTGACCATGTGTTGGGGTTGCAGAGAAACGGGAAGATAAGCGAAGCGTCTCGCAAATATCTCCACTCCGGAAGTCGTCCAAGAGATCTGAAGAAAGACCTGGAAAAACGCCAAGGGAGCCTATTCTAACAAAAAGGGTTAATAATCCTTATCTAAAATATACTCATCAAGCAAGCGTAGTCTAGCCTGGTTAGGACTTTGGCCTTCC
>CAZJZM010000035.1:0-8355 GCA_964550485.1 Microcaldota archaeon
AAATGAAGGAAGTCACCGTCGGCCTTATCCAGATAAAGGTTGGTTCCGACATAAAAAAGAACTTGGAGAATGGCCTGAGGTTGGTGCGAGAAGCTGCAAAGAAAGGTGCCCAGATAGTCTGCCTTCCGGAACTCTTCAAGTCTGAATACTTCTGCCAGGATGACAATCCAGACAATTTCAAGATTGCTGAAACCATACCAGGCGAAACCACAGAGGCTCTTTCAAAGGTCGCAAAGGAAAACAATGTTGTCATAGTTGCGGGAATCTTCGAGAAGAAGGCGAAGGGGCTTTATTATAATTCTGCTGCAGTGATAGACGCTGACGGATCTCTTCTTGGAACCTACAGGAAGATGCACATACCAGAAGACGCTTTCGATTACAGGGAGAAGCTCTACTTCGCTCCGGGAGACCTCGGCTTCAGAACATTCAAGACCGCCTATGGGAAGATAGGAGTCCTCATCTGCTGGGACCAGTGGTTCCCGGAGGCCGCGCGCATAACCGCATTGGCAGGAGCAGATATCATTTTCTACCCTACGGCCATAGGATGGCTGCCCAGCGCAGACAGGAAGCTGAATGAGAAGGAGCTTTCGGCCTGGGAGACCATCCAGAGATCGCACGGGATAGCGAGCGGGATCTTTATTGCCTCAGTGAACAGGGTGGGAAGGGAGAAGAACATAGACTTCTGGGGATCGTCGTTTGTCTCGGGTCCTTTCGGAGAGACCATCGCGAAGGCCAGCTCGGATAAGGATGAGATCCTTATGGCTAAATGCGACCTGGGCTTGATAGAGGAGACGAGGCAGGCTTGGCCATTCCTTAGGGACAGGAGGGTGGACGCCTACAAAGACATAACTTCCAGATTCTTAGAATGACCCAGGTGTAACATTGAGACCGATTGATAGAACCCCATTTGAGCTAGGCTACAGGATGCCTGCGGAATGGGAGGAGCACGAAGCGACATGGCTCGCATGGCCCAAGAACAAGTACTCGTTTCCTGGGGAGATACTTCCCGCCGTGGAAAAGACATATGTGGAAATAATCGAGGCGCTTTTGCCGAACGAGAGGGTAAACCTTCTGGTGGACGACGAGGCTGCCGGCAAGAGGGTCATTGAGATTTTTTCCTCAAGGAAGGGGAACACGAGCAATCTCATACTTTACAAGATCCCCACCGGAGACGTCTGGTTCAGGGATTTCGGGCCCATATTCATAACCAGGAGGGACGTCCACAGAAGCGATGTTGGCTATACGCACTGGAAGTTCAACGCCTGGGGAAACAAGTATGATGAGATAAAGCCCGATGTCAATGTTCCTGAGAAGATGCCTCTCGTTGGGCTCAGGGGCTTTGAGGTCGAGATGGTGCTTGAGGGAGGATCCATAGAAACCAACGGATTGGGCACGTTCCTCACCACAGAGCAGTGCCTCCTGAACAAGAACAGGAATCCCGAACTGAGCAAGGGCAGGATAGAGGGGTATCTCAGAAGCTACCTTGGCGCAATCAATATAATCTGGCTCAAGAACGGCATTGCGGGCGATGACACTGACGGCCACGTAGACGACATCGCCAGGTTCGTTTCCAGGGACATGGCGGTATGCGCGGTTGAGGAGGATCCGAACGATGAGAATTACACTGCGCTGAAGGCGAACTTCGATCTCATCAACAGCTCGCGGGACCAGGACGGCAACGAATTGAAGGTTGTAAGGCTTCCCATGCCAAAGAGGATCGAGTACGAGGGCCAGAGGCTTCCGGCCAGCTACATGAATTTCTACATCGCAAACAAGACCGTTCTAGTCTCCGTCTTCAATGAGGAGAACGACAAGAAGGTATTGGACATCATGCAGAAGATTTTCCCTTCAAGGAAGATAATCGGAATCGATTGCAGGGCGCTTGTCACCGGCTTCGGGGCAGTGCATTGCGTGACGCAGCAGCAGCCAGCATAGAATGCCACGTAGCAAATGTCTGCTCGAAAGAAGGTTATGGTGAAAGTATTCTGCCTAGTCCGTTTATATCAGTAAATATGATCTTGCAGTTTCCCAATTTCAGCTCCTTTTTGATTCCGGCGTAGAAGACTACTATCGCAAGTTTTGGCTCGTATGTCTCTATGAATGCTCTTAGGCTTTTCTCCACCTCGCCTTCCCCTGCGCTTACCTTCACCTCAATCGGGATTGGATAACCTTCTTTTTCTATTATAAAATCGACTTCTGCCTTGCTTTTAGTCTGCCAGTACTTCGCCTGTTTGCCTAGTTTGGTCAGTTCGCAGAATACATAGTTTTCGAAGAGCTTGCCTTCATTATCTAAAGTCTTTGGAAAGTTGTTTATGATGGAATTTCTCAGACCGGTGTCAATGAAGTAAATCTTAGGCTGTTTGGTTATCTCCTTGAGCTTGTTGGTGTAAAATGGTTCCACAACGCTTATCAGGTAGCTCTTTTCCATTGCGTTTAGGTATTTCTTTATGGTTTGGAATGATGTCTTCAGGCTGCTAGAAATCTTCTCGTATATCAGCACATTGCCTATCGACTGCGCAAGATACCTTGAGAAGAGCTCTAAAGAGTTTATATCTTCTATTGAGAACGTTCTGGCTACGTCTTTCAGTATCATGGTTTCGTTCAGGTCCCTAAGCAATATTATCTTTAGTTCATAGCTTTCCTCAAGCACCACTTTTGGATAGCCCCCATATATTATATGTTCCATTGCGTTCCTTTTGATTATTGCCTCGTTGGCTTCACGCTGGCCTTTTGCGAGCATAAATTCGTTGAATGAAAATGGATAGAGCTTGAGTATTGATACCCTTCCGACCAGCCATGAGAGGACTTCGCTGCCCAGCGTTGTCTGTGAGGATGAAGTAATCCAGATCTTCCTGCCTTTGTCGGCAAGGTACTTTAGCTTTCTTCCTGCGTCTTTTCCGTATTGTATTTCGTCCAGGACGCAAAGCTTGCCAGATTGCATATATTGATTCTCAAATTTCTTTATGTCCTCGTCAAAAAGTGCTTTCGCGTCTGGATCGTCAAACATTATGTATGAACCGTTGGCCTGGTTCAACCTTTCTTTGAGGAAAGTGGTCTTGCCGGCCTGCCTTGGGCCCACTATGGCAATTATATTGTAAACCGGAACTATGGTATCGAATGCCTTTGCGATTTCCCGTTCAATGTACATGCTTATCTAAACGGGGTTTAGGTTTATATATCTTACTAATATTTAACTGTAGTTAAATAAAAAGCATACTAAAATTAATCTCTATCTTAATATTATACATGTGGCAGATTTAATTAGGATCTTCGAGAAGCTCTCTAGATAAGGAAGCTACGGCGGGTGCGAGGGAAAGAGGCTGAGCGGGACCGTGAAGCTCGACGTTGCGGAAGGGCTGGAGGCGTAGAGCTGCCAGATCTGCTTGGCTGTGAGCGCGGTTTTGTAGGTCTGCACGTCGGTTATGGAGCCTCCGAAGTAATTTGCGCCGCATGAAGAACCGATGCAGAGGCTGTTCCAGCTGGTGCCGCTGGTCCATGTGGTGGAGGTTCCCTGGCTCACCGCAATGCCGTCGACATAGTAGGTCTCTATGGTGTTGCCGCCGATCGGATTTACCGTAACCGCGAGGTTGTACCATGCACCCGCGTTGAACAGATAGTTTCCCTCGTAATAATGACCACAGTTGTCAGACGCCCTTAGAGTATTCACGGAGTCTATCCAGATCGCGTAGCCGCACTGGTTGCTTCCGGGGGTCAGAACGTTGCCGTTTGTCGCGAGGAGCGTTGCCGAAGACGAAGATTCCGTTTGCTGCGTTGAACTGAGGTAGAGCCAGAGCGAGGCGGTGAAGCCGGAGGTCTGGGGCTTTATCTGCAGGGAATTGGAGGAGGGAACGGTTATCTGCGAGCTGTAGCCGTTGAAGACCGCCTGTCCTTTTCCCAGGGACTTGGCGGTCTGCCAGATTACATTTGAGGTGGCGCCCGTGTTGTTGTTGCCGCTTATGTCATAGGTGTTTATCAGGAGCGCAGGCGCCGTAGTTATGGAAAAGGTGGAAGTATAGCCCGATGTTGCGATGTTAGAATTCGCATCGGTAAGTACAACGTTTGCCTCCAGCGGCGAGTTGGTGACCCAGTTCGCAGGTATTGTGGTGCTGAAGGACCAGGTCGAGCCCGAAAAGATGGCGTTTGTTGAATAGACTATTGTCCCCGGTGTTATGGAGTTTACCACATACAGGAAGACGTTGTAGTTCGGCGTTCCTCCGGTAATTGTCCCGCTGAAAGATTCGGTTTGCCCTTGAATGCTGTTAGACGGCGTGGAGATTGTGACTGTCGGAGAAGTGGTAGCTGAAGTTATTGTGCCGAAAGTTATTTGCGGAAGCACGCCGCTTGGAGGCATATTCCTTACCCTGAGCCACTGGGTAAAGCTTTGGGTTCCGCTGCCGGTTTGTTCTCCGAAGTAATAGGGTATTGAATTTGGAGTGATGCTGGAGGAGTATGATGCGGCCTGACCATAGTTTGCCTGTAGGAGCTGGCCCGATGCTGCCAGATTTATAGTGTATACATAGAAGGTATTAGTTGCAGAAGAACTAAAGGTTGTTGCTCCAGGACAAGTTCCTACGCCTATTTCTGCACGAATGAATGTCGTTCCACCGCCAGCAATACCCACCAGGTAGCAATCGGTCATTAGCGTTTGGGATGTGCCAAGAAATGCATCTGCCCCGTTACCTGCGGCAGAAGTGCCAATTAGCTCATTAAGTATATCGTAGGAAATTGGAGTGCTGGAAATGGTGTAAGTCACTGAATTATAGGTCATCGTCTGGCTTCCTGCCGAAGAGGTAAGAGTCAGCCCGTTATTTGCAGTGCCGGTGATTGAGGCGGACTTGAAATTCCAATTATTCACGTTGTTTGCGAAGTTGAAATAGGCAGAGAAAACGCTTGCTCCATTGTCGTATTCTCCGTATTGATTAGGACCACAGCCCGTCATTGTGTTCGCGGGATTGTTGCAGGATAGCTGCGGAGCCTCGCCGATTCCGTTGCTCGATGTTGAGGTGAGGAAACTGGTGGTTGTCGCGCCTATTCCCATATAGTAGATACCGTTTGCGGAGCTACTCGCAGCGATTGTGTTTGTTCCCAGGTTCATCCAGATTATCAGGTTCGCGACTGTGTTGAGGCCTGTTGGCTGAAGCTCATTTGATGCGGAGCCTTCAATCCATGCTGACATCTCTGCTCCAGATATAGAGTTATAGATGTAGATGTTGTTTGCGGATGTTGAGATGTAGGAAGAATATGCCCCGGGGTTGAAAGGGAGCATTACTTGTGTGTTTATGCTCAGAGGTGTGCCCTGGGTATTGATTATGTTTACCGGGATACAATAAAGAGTGAGCGAACTGACCGCCGAGGGGAGAGTACCGCAGGGAGAAGCGGAGGAAACGCTTTGGACCAGGAAAAAGCCAAGTAAGAAAAGCAGGCTGAGCGCACGGAAAATGGGCGGAGGCAAGGAAGGCTCGCCTAAATTGGATGCCGGCTCGTTTCCTTTTGCGACTTTAGCCGGACATTTGCTGGCTGGATTTGGAGCTGGGAAGAAGCTGGACGGATATTTGACTTTTTCATGCATGGTTATACCTACATACGTTTGCTAGGTCGAGAAGGTCTGGTTCAGCGGCCACCAGGCGGTGAGGTTTTCCTGCTCCCCGAGGCTTCCCGGATATACGGTTGCATTGATGATTGCAGCGCCGCCGGTGAAGTTCTGGGTCACGAATGCCGAGGCAATGCCGTTTGTGGCGTAGCTTGCCGTGAATGCGTTTTGGGTGAAGACGCCTTTTGTTGTGGAGAGGCCCACAAGAATGCCGTTGATTGGATGGCCATAGGCATCGCTTACCCTAGCCTGCAGCACGGAGACTGTTGGAAATATTACGTTATTTGCAATGCCTGCATTGTTGTCTCCGCTGTAGTCATAGGCGTTGCCGTTCAGAGGCCACCATCCTACTATGTTTGCAGGGAGGACCGGCGCTCCTGTGATGCCTTCTCCGTAGAGCTGTGCGATTTGCGTTGCCGAGAGGGAAGTGTTGTAGACTTGGACGTTTGAGATTAGGCCGTTGAAGAAGGTACTACCTTTTGCGCTATGCCCTATCTCCACATAGGGGCTTGCGGGTGCTCCTATGGTCTGTCCTGAACCTCCCACAAGGGCTTCAAGAACATCGTCGGAGTATACGGTAATGGCACCGCCATTATCCACCGCAACAACATTCAGCCAGGTGTCTTTGTTTGTAAAACTGCCTCCAGAGGTTCCATACCAAGATCCTGACTCATAATACAAAAATCCGCTTCCGGTGAAATTTACTCCTCCCGCGCCTGCACCGGTCGCAAGGCTATATACGCTTGCGTAGTTTGGGCCTCCGCTATTGGCGTACACCCAGGCCGAGATTGTTGTGGCGGTTGTAGGTTCAAGTCCAGTGAAGGAACTGATGTTGATGTAACTGCTCGCTCCGTTGAACTGCGCTACGTGGATAAGCTGGGCTGGAAGCGAGACCACGCTCGGGTAATTGCTCGGCGTGGGGCAGGCGGTGTCAACGCAGACCGCTCCGAAGAAATTCTGCACGGAGATGTAGCCGGTATTGACCACGTTTCCCACCAGAAGGTTCCTGGCCTGGGAGAATGCCTCCGACTGGATCTTCTGCTGGGCCTCCTGGGCCGTTACTATGACCTCCCCGTTCTGAAGTATTGTTATGTTGTAGGGGTTTATCCCGTATCCACTCTCAAGGACCATGTTGCCCGAATACCCGTTGCCGGAGTTGTACGCGGTGTTTATCTCCTGCGCCACGGACTGCGCCACCAGCTGGGTCTGGGAATAGACCTGCTGGTTGGAGAGCTCTGCGCCCCTTGCCGCGATTATCGCAAAAATGACGAGGAAGACAGTCAGGATAAAGGAGAAGACCAGCAGGAATTCAAGTGATATCTGCAGTTTCATCCATAAACCTATGTTATAGCGGAGATGTAGACGCACGGCAGGTTCGCATTGCTCGGGCAGTTGGACATGGCGCTCACGTTGAGCAGGTATGTTCCCTGGTTGACCTCGCCGCCAAGGTTGCCGCTTATGTTTATCGGGCTGTAGGAGGTCACGTAGCTCGCGCCGTTGGGCGATCTGGTGACGAAGATCACCTCATGCCCTATGCCGTTTTTGCTGTTGCCCACGTAGATGTACTGTACGTCGGGAGGTATCTGCACCTGGACGAGCTGCTTCGCAGGAGGCCCCTCGCTGCCAACCAGCGTAGCCATGTTGGTGAGCTTGCTGGCTGCCTGCTGCGCCTCCGCCGAGGTGAGCGATGAGTTTGAATTGGATAGCTGGAGGAAGGCTATGACCACCACCGGCAGGAGGATCGCTAGCCCGAAAGTCATGGTCACAAGCAACTCGAAGCTCGATTGGGATTTCCTTGCTATGATATCGCCCTTAGTCCTCTTCCTCGTTCTTCCTCTGCTTCTTTTGCATATATATTATTTCTTTCTTTGTCCTGATGGTTTTGTATAAGTCGTCCATCGCCTTCTTGACCGTCTCTTCTATGGAATAGCCTTGGGTTGAAACCGAGAAAGCGCCGCTGTGCTCCATCCATAGCCTGGCTTGTATCTCGTAGTTCCTTATCTTCTGCTTTTTTATGTGGACGGCAACGCTTGCGACCTTCAGCCTGGTGAATTTGTCTATCTTCGCGACAAGCTTCTCGACCTCTTCGCGTATGTCCTCCTCGTACTGCCTTGTCTCAGAGTCTATGCCCGAGATTATTATCCCTTCCGATGCCTCGGTGTCGCTGCCCACGAACGCTGCGAATATGTCCCTTGGCGTGAGTATTCCAACTGGCTTCCCGTTTCTCGTCACCATGAGCGAAGAGACCCTCCTTTCCACAAGGCTCCTTATGGCCTCGTCGACGTTCTCGTTGTGCCTTATGCTCTCGACGTCCCTGGAAGCGATGTCAGCCACCCTCTTCTTGACGTCCTCGGTTCGTTGCAGTTTCGAGCTTCCCCTTTCCTGGAGCTTGCCAGTGAATTGGAGTATGTTCCTGTAGGTTACTATGCCGGTCAGATTGCCATCAGATACCACTACGAGCCTGTTTATCTTGTTCTGGCGCATCATGGAGCTAGCCTCGCCCACGCTCGCGTTCTCATCTATCGCCAGGACTGGAGTCGACATTATGCTGCCGGCCTTGTATCCTGAGAGGAGATGCATCGAGAGTATGGCCTTCAGGATCGTCTCCCTCCTTATTATGCCCGCTATCTTTTTCCCTTCAAGGTAGGGGAGTGCCTTTGTCCTCGATTCATAGAAGCCGTGTATGGCCTTCGCTATGGAGGTTTCCTGGTCGAGATACGGAACTCTTGTGGCGAATTTTCCCGCATACTCCTTCTTACCCAGGC
>CAZJZM010000036.1:0-8135 GCA_964550485.1 Microcaldota archaeon
ATCTTTGTAGATTCTGTATCATTACTTATTTGAGCCATATACTCCATTATTGGAATGTACGGAATAATTAAGACATCTTGTCCATAAAATGTGACTTTTCCTTCTTCGAATGTCATCTTTTTACTTAGTATCAACATCTCAAAAAAGTTCATTCTATATCACTAAATCGCTTTGATACGATTTCTGGAAACTTTTTTTTCAGGTATTCTATTGACCCCCAATAATAGACACATACATCATTACCTGAACATATGCAATTGACTTCTACTACATCGATATCAACATTGAATGTGCTCGTTAAAGATCCCGCAATTAGACCTTCCCAAAGAGGATCAGATAACTCTTTTACCCCTTTGTTTTTGAGATATAAATGTGAGGGAAGATTTTTAATATGCAAGAATCCGTAGCTTCCTTCTTTTTCTACTAATTGGTATTTTACTATGCCCCAGCCACCAAAATCGCAGTATTTGACCCATCTATCTAAAAAATCTTTGTAGGTTAGATGATATTCTTTACCCAAGGGTACTGCATCTCCAACAACAAAACTTTGTTTCATAACTTTATACAATTTTCTTGCTTGCACTTGATCCTCTTTTAGTTTAAGCAAGTAGTTACCTACAAAACTTATAGGGAGCATTGAAAGTCTTGCAGAATCTAAGATTATTTCGCCTTCTTTAATTGATACTTCTTTTGAAAGCGAGAACTTTTCAAACATATTCATATAGTCATCATAAAACAATTAATGGAAATGAAAGTTTAAATGTTTTTGCAACGTAAATTAGAATTGATGAACTGATTCAGTAACCGTAAGGCTTTTCTGCTGTGATGTCCTTAACCTTGCGGAAGTCTCTTGTGTTCATTGTTAGGAGCCTGTAGCGTAGGAGGAACTCTTATGGTTTTAGGGAACGGAATGCCTTACTAATCATAGGGCTTCTTTGTTGCCTTTGCCCTATGTCCCCATTCTGAACGTATCTTTTTGGTGTATTTGTAACCAGTTTCTTTTATCTTCCACATTCTAGCTGTCTGTTTGACGATATCCTTAGCCGATTTCTTTCTAGTCACTTTACCACCAGATAAACATCCAATGTTATTCGACTGCCCCCGTGTCTTAATCAACTATGTCCAAGCCGCTCTCTTCTTTTAGTGCGTTGTCAAATGTTGCAAGTCTCGTTATTCCGTTTGCTTTGCATACCTCAAGTATGCTGCAGTCTGTGAAACTTAAATCATGCTTCCCTTGCTTCCTGAATCTATCAAATGCGTTTGAGAAGATTTTTGGATCGGTATGTATCAATACTGCAGATTCAAGAAGCCTCTTTCCAGTTTCCACAGCCAATTGCAGATCTCTTGTCTGACTAAGTATTGTAGTCAGAGTCTCATCGAATACATAGTCAGTAATCACATATGAACCATATTTGTCTTCATCTATCTCTTTTACAATGGTAATTGCACTATTATGTGCCTGATCGCGCTTATTGGCATGGGCTATTAGGATACTGGAGTCAAGAAATATCATAGGCTAACCATATACTATCTTGTCTATCTCCTGGCTACTATTTTCTGTTCCAGGGCCCCAGTCCCAGGAAGGTAGATCTGAAAGCTTGCCCTTTGGCTTTGTCCTCTTCTTCTCTTTAAGCCAAGATTCCATTGCCTGGGTTAATGCGTCTCCCAATTTCATATTCTCCTCGACTGCCTTGGCTTTGAACTGCCTGAATATACTGTCTTGTAAGTTTCGTATTGTAATATTCATACAAATCACCAATGTATTACTTGTATGAATAGATATAAATGAGTTGCGTCATCTCTTGTACTGATAGTAGCTGGAGATTCTCTTGTAGCTGCTCTTTGCCAAAATAGGATCCTTTTCTGTTTGCCGCTCAAGCTCCTTTCCCTTGGTCTTGACTATGAAGCCGCATTCGCCGGTAGTTACCATGACCTCAGCCACATTCTTCCTTGAGGCGAGCTTTTCCGCATACCTGTGTACATCGGTGCATGCCTTGGGCCTTATAAAAAACAAACTGTAATGTTGGCCGTTCCTCCTTATCCGTCTCACTGTTTTTGTATCCATAGTCCACATCTGGTATTGTATCAGTCTTTACTTAAAAGACCTAAGTTTATACTAAAATATATGGTTTCAGTTGGGGTCTATTTATATTTTATTGGTATTTTCTTGCAAATTATGTAGTTTTTAATAGGTAATATATAAAGATTATTGGAGAATATACAGTATATGCCTTTTTATGATGAAATCATACAAGATAATACCATTATTTTGTATAAAATTTTATGTAATCTTCGGGTTTGAAGCTACAGCCGGCTAGCAGGACTTTCTGGAATTGAGACGTTTTAGGCATCGCCTGAAGGAAAAGGATTAAATAAGCAGCAACGGAAGAGATATCAGGCGAATCGGGTATGTGTGGAATCTGCTATGAAGGAATATAGGCTTCTATTGGCAATCTTTTCGGTTTTGATGGTCCTGAACCTAGCCCATGCAGGATACTGGTTCCAGTTTGGCGCGAGGGGAGGAGGCAGTTCGGAGTTCAACCAGGGCGCAAGCCTTAGCATACAGACCGTGACCCCTCAGAATGTCATAACCGGGGCTCCTGCCTTCTGGCTTGGAGAGGACCTGGCAAACGGTGCCTTCCTGCAGATGGGTTATCTGGTGGTCAACCAGTCTGGATCTTATCCCTCATACTGCGTTCAGTCCGGATGCACCCAGTACGAGGATGTTGCGGCAGGCCAGGCCGAGTGGTTTTACGAATACTTCCCGCAGCACTATTCCGGTTCGAACTTCCTTGGAGCGGTTGGGCCCGCAGGATCGGCAGGCGGTAATGACACTTTCAACACCTATGGCTTCTACTATAACGGCACCGGGTGGAATTTCATATTCAATGGAAATGTGGTGGGAAGCGTAGACCTGGGCAGCGGGAGTTCCGGCGTTCATTCGCCCGTGGCCTTTGGAGAGCTGGCGAACGCAAGCAACAACAAAACAACAATAAATCCAGTCATCATGCAAAACCTCTCGGTTTACAACAACAGCAGATTCACCCTTGTGCCGACCGGTTATTCCTACATCGGGTTTGGGACCGGCAGCCAGGAGAACACCCTGGTTCCCTATGGAACAGAGGAGCTTGACGGCAGGGTAAATTACTTCCAGGTCGGCTCCGGCCTGCCCATCCTCCAGAATGGAACCGAACTCTGGAGCGGAGGATACAATCTGGACATCAGTTCGGAGTACGGGAACATTGCAAGCAATACAAAACAGATAACCTATTCCAAGGTAACCGTACACGCTCCAAAGGTGGCAAATATCAGCAGCGGGAAAAGGGCCACTTTTGTGGATTGGCTGGGCAGCGGCTTTGGATCTTATTCCGGAGAGGCAAACAGCACCACCATCAGCATTGAGGGCAACATATCGGAGACAGCGCAGTGGCAGCTGCAGTATTACCTTGAGACCTCATCAGATTATGGAACTTCGACGGGAACCGGATGGTACAATGCAAATGCGTCCGTAGTATACGGCATAAATTCGAGCGTCATATACAAAAATGGGACGGCAAGGAACGTCTTTGAAGGATGGACAAACGGGACCGAGTCCAACAGCAGTGAGCTCACCCTCTCCGGGCCGATCCGGCTGGACGCTAGATGGCAGCAGCAGTACCTCATAAATGCGACATCTGATTATGGGAATGTCTCTGGAGGGGGCTGGAAGCCGGCTAACGTGATCGCCATGGTCTCGGTCTCTCCCAGGACAATACAGATAAACCAGACGAGCAGGCTGGCGTTTTATTCCTGGAGCGACGGCGAGCAGAACAGCAGCATAGCCTTTAACCTGAGCGGTCCGGTCTCAGTCCGGGCTGGCTTCAGGAAGCAGTACCTGTATGAGATACAGACCCTGGACGCATATAGAAACAGGATAGAGGCGGGCAGCCTTTATGTAAACGGGGTGCAGGTCAACAGCACCGCCTACCTCTTCAGGGGCCAGCGGTACAACGTCAGCAGAGTTTTCTACAATGGAGTCTGGATCCCAGTGAACGTAAGCTTCGAGGTGAATTCGAGCTCGATTACGCCCATAGCCCTGCCGGTGTACAACGTCGAGATCCTGACTAGGGACATCTTCGGGCTTCCGGTAAACGCCTCTGCAAACCTGCGCTTCTCGAACGGAACCCTGCTCAGCCTGAATACGGGAAATGAGGGAGACCTTGTGATCAATGACGTTCCCTACGGAGGCGCGAAGGGCACGGTGCATGACTTCGTATTCACGAGTTCGGCGGATGCGAGCGGCGGCGTGCCTGTCAGATTGATCTTCATAACACCGTTTGACCTCTTGGTATTCCTGCCGGTCATAGTAATTGCCCTCTTGATCTACGTCTTCGCGAGCAGGAAGATGCACGGCCAGAATAAGAGAAGGGATGATGCGGGAAGCGAGGAGGGGGCAGGGAAAGATGCCTGAGCATTGTTTTTTATTCCTTGATGTCCAAGTATTTTAGGATTGGATGAAGGCTGCGGTAGTAATAGCGCCAAAGGATTTTCGGGATGAGACCGTAGCCAAAGCCAAGATGATGTTTCAGAAGTGGGGGGTCACTCCAGTCATAGTGGGATTGGTACCCAGGGAATGTGTAGGAAGCCACGGCGCGGTCTACAAACCCGACATCAATCTGAACAAGGTCAGCTCCACGGATTTCGATGTCCTCTTCATAGTCGACGGAGAAGGCATCGAGACCTACAGGCTCTACGAGCTCATGCCGCTTCTCGACCTTATCAGGGCTTTCAACATGGACAGCAAGATAGTCGCTGTGGTGAACAACGCAGCCAAGACGATAGCGAAGGCCAACATAATCAGCGGCAGGAAGGTATCCATACCTAAGGACGCGGAGGTTGTGAACCTCGTGAAGCTTTACAAGGGGGTGGTGTCTGAGGAGGAGATGGAATGCGGCACAAACGTCATGAGCCTCAGCAACTACGCAAGGACCGACGAATTCGTGGGCGCGATACTAGACAGGCTTGGAGTGAGGTAGCTTCTTCAGGAAGATCTTCTTCTGCTCCCCGCATGCGCACCTGTAGACCATGCAGCCCTGGCTTGCCAGCCTGACGGTGCAGCTTATTCCAGGGACGAGGACGGAATTGCACTTCTTGCATATCCTGTTTTTCATCTCTGCGGTAAGCTTAACCTTGTAATGGGCGCTGATCTTCCTTGCGAGTGCCACGTACCTCTTTGCCAGTGTCTCGGAATCCTTTGTCTTGGCTTCAATCCCCTTCTCGGCTAGGCTGAAGAGCCGCTCCATCCTGTCAGCGGCAACCTCCTTTATAAGCTTGTCATCCTTCATAAAAACCCTTATAAATGTAATACGGCTTAGTTATATTTGAATCTATACATGGTGATTCTCACGGAAGGGTTTGTGTTGTTTGATACATATAAAACGGTGGTAAGGAACGCCAAGGACATCTCCCACTATGTCGAAGAGTCCATAATGAACATCTTCGGGATCATAGTCAAGATAAACCTTGCTGAGTACGACGGATTGAGCTCCAAGCAGATAGCGAGGGCGATCCTGCTGGAGAACGGCTTCCATGAGAAGGACATCAGCCATAAGCTCGACAGGTACATGGAGGACCTTCCCTACTCCTACGCCAACGTGGCCTGGAGCGATACCATAGAAGTGACAGAGGGCGCAGGGGAGCTCCTTGAGGAGCTCGAGAAGAGGGATGTGCTAGTGGGAATGGCCACTGGAGAGGCAGAGAAGGTAGCCAAGATGCGTTTGAATAAGGTCAAGATGGACCATTACTTCAAGTTCGGAGCCTATGGGGAAGAGGGTATGACATTCAGCGAGATCCTTGAAAAAGGGCTGAAGAAGGCTGAGGAAAACGGCTTCCAGAAGGAGGATGGTATCCTGATAGTATCTTCGCCCACCTCGGTGAGCATAGGAAAGAGCCTGGGAATAAGGACTGTCGGGGTGGAAACGAAAGGAGTCCAGGTGAAGGAGCTCAAGGCGGCCGGAGCCGACCTGGTCGTGAAGGACTTGAAGGAGAAGGAAAGGATAATTGACCTGATTTTTAGCTAGTCATAGTTTCTGATTAAGAAGCAAGCTTGATTTTGATGAAATCAATAAAGATTTCAGATTAGGTGTTAGTTGCGGTACGTTCACAGCTAGTGGAGCTCTTTGGTTTACGTTTTAAGAAGACTTTCTGCCATTCCTATGAAATTTTCGGCATCTTTTATTGCTTCTGTCGCATCAAGTTTAGAGCTGCTTTCGCCAGTATATTGTATCGAGTGCCTAGTAATTCGGTAGGAATCAAAAATGTCTAAGAACGCCACTAGGTCTTTTGAATTCTTATACTCCAATTTCAGTACCTGAATTAAGGCAAAGTGGCTTCTTTCTTTATAACCTGCTTTAAGCAATAACGCTTTTCCAGTATGAAACATCGAATTATACGCCAATAGGAATGCGACATCATAAAATTCTATTTTCATGTTGCCTTCGGCCCTTTTTAAGAAGTGCTTGGACAGCTCAATAGAACCCTTAATCTCCGCTTGGCTTGCTTTCCCTTTTCTTATGAGATCTTTATCGATAAGTTCTTGAATATTCATAATTTGGCACCGTATAATGAGATATTATTACGGATCACAGAATTATAAAAGTTGTTTTGTTTATTTGCAAGTTGTCTTAGTGCTCCTAGTGAAAAAACCTCTGTTTTTACTTCTTTACCTAGATTTATTTCCATAGATTTGAGTTTGCCTAAGTTTAGATTTTTATTCTGGGAAATTATTAGAAGGTCTATATCACTGTTTTTGTCATAGGTTCCGTCGGCATGACTTCCATATAATAGTAGGGACGTTATTTCAGGGTTTTCCTTCACAAATGAGTTAATGTATTTTTCTATGATTAGAAGGAAATATAGCCTCTTGAGTTCCATCGTCTTAAAGTTTGTTGCAAGTTTGTACAAGGCCATGTTTCCTATTTTTTCCTTTTCTAGGATTTGGTCTTGTTCGTAAAGTCTGAGATAAAATTGTGCGGTCTGAGGACTTATCTTAAGTTCCCTAGAAAGGCCCTTTAGATGTATCCTTTCGCCTTTCGCTAAAAAGAATTGGAGTACGGCCCATCCTTTGAACTTCTGCCATTCAGTTAGTAACATAATACGTCATACGTTAGTTTGATATATAATACTATCGTTTGATTTATTAGCATATGGTATTATTGGCAGGAAAAGGGAGTAGAAGCAAGCTTGATTTTGATGCGACTTCTTAAAAAGTTTTAAACCGGCGGACTATGGCCTTTTTGAGGCTTTAACAACTATTAGTTCATTTACTGTGGCACTAGGATATGACTCTTCAGAGGATCTGAGGCTATCATATTCATGGTTTGTTAGTACAAAAATTTTCCCATTGAGACCTAGCTCGTCAAGGATTAGAGACATTTGTTCCTTTGTGAAGAATATTTGCTCTATTGGAGACCATGATTTTTGGGTTATTGTGCCGTATTCTTTACCCTTTTGGCTTGGTATGGTTGGAATCGTAGGATCAAGTCCGTCGGAATGGAACGCGGTGATGATTATCTGGCCTCTAGAAACTCTTGTGCACTCTTTTAGTGCAGAAAACGCGTCGTTGCCTAGGAGATACAGCGTGTCAATCATGATTACAGTATCAAAAGAACCGTCTGCGAAAGGTAACTCCTTCGCATCGGCTAGAACTAGAGCACATTTTTCTTTCAGAGGATAAACGGATATTATTTTTCTTGCTTCTGCTAAAACATATCCTGAGATATCACATCCTACATATAGTTCTGCTAGTTGTGCTATGAAGTGGCTGTTTTCGATATAGTCAGATTTGGAGGACCTTCCGAATGAAGCGCCGCAGCCTATGTCGAGTACGTGTTTGCCTTCCAATTCTTTTGTCGTTATTATGCCGGAGCGCATTAATTTAGACAGGTAATAAGCAGGCCATATCTCGTCTGAGTGTAAGCTATCCCACATTACCCTTTTTTCGCTTACAGGATATGGTATAGTTTTCATACGCACACATGCTGTGTGGAGAATATGTTTTTTCAGATATAAAAAGGGAGTAGAAGCAAGCTTGATTTTGATGAAATCGGTAAAGATTTCAAATTAGGTGTTAGTTGCGGTGCGCTCACGGGTCGCTT
>CAZJZM010000037.1:0-7969 GCA_964550485.1 Microcaldota archaeon
AAGTAAATCTTCCTTCTTATCAGATAGTGCGTCTCTCCAGCAAGCTTCTTTATCCTAGCTTCCATTTCCTCATTCAAAGGCCTTATTCCGAACTGCTGCATAAGCTTTTCATAGTTCACACTACCTTCAACATCATACGGAGTTACGTTAAAATCGTCAGGCATAAGACCATCAATACGCAATAATCAAACTCTTATTAATGAAAACAGAAAGTTATTTATAACACACAAAGTAGTTATTATACGATATAATGTCAACGCAGCCTAACCCTCTTTATGACAGATCCATACACTTCTTTGAAAACTACCAGAAAGGACCAAGGCAGTTAACCCAAGCGGAATTTGCAGAGATTAAAAAACTTAAGGTGGAGATAAAAGAGCTCGAATCAAAAGGAGTCTCGCTGGAAAGCAAGATCCTAGACAACTTTGAGGTCTCAATGCCATTTGGCATATCCTCAGGACCCGCATACGGCAGCAAATTCCTAGACATCTACAACAAACTGGGCTACGGTTTCCTTACTCAAAAAACAGTGAGGGACAGAAGGTGGGAGGGAAATCCGATGCCGCACACCGTCTATCTAAAGAAAGGCAGCCTTGAAGAAGGATTTACAATAAGCAACGAGCCCACCGAACTGATGGCTAATTCGTTTGGCATGCACAGCGTAGCTCCGGAGATTTGGGCCCCAGACCTCAAGGCCTTTAAAGAAAAGAACCCGGATGCAACGCTAATAATAAGCGGCGTTGTGACGCAGGCCAAGCAGCGTGAAGAGGCGATTTCGCAGTACGTCAAGATAGGTACCAAGGCGGAGGAAATAAATGCGGACGCATACGAACTGAACGTCTCCTGTCCGAATGAGATGGAAGGGCATTCAAACGAGCTCCAGGACGACCTCAATTTCATAGAAGAGGTTTTGACTGAACTCACCCAAAAGCTCAAGATACCGGTATTCATAAAAGTCGGCCACAGGAAAAACCTCGCTGAATTTGCAATGGTTACCGGAGAAATATTGGACGGAACCGGGGCGATAGTGGCAATAAATTCAATTCCTGCAGCAGTAAAAAACATCGAAGGCAGCAATTATTTTGGGGAAAAGAGGCCAAAGGCCGGAATCTCCTACTCCCCACTTGCGCTACAGGCCAAAGACGCGCTAAACCAACTGGTCAAAGCCAGAGAGGAATCCGGTTATGATTTCAAGATATTCAGCGTAGGCGGGATAACGAAACCGAAAGACGTTCAGGAAAGATTGGAAATGGGCGCAGACGCAGTCGAATCAGGAGCGGCTGCAATGACGTATCCTATGTTGGGCCTGCAAACCAAGAAATATCTTTTGGAGCAAAAGCTAAACGGAAAAATCTGATATCCCGGCGTTCAAATGAAAAGAAAATTCATAGACCCGCACGTGCACTGCAGAGACTGGGGGCAGTCCTACAAGTCCACCATAGCCGAAGTAATGAAGCTGGCAAAAAGCCAGGGCGTTGTGGCAATCTGCGACATGCCGAACACCGACCCTCCGATTACAACCGCAGAGCTTATTGGGAAAAGATTCCAGACCGCAAAGGACGAAGGAGTGGATGAAGGCTATTATCTCTTCATAGGAGCCACAACAGACCCTACCCAGCTAAAGGAGGCGTTCTACACGGCGGCCGCGCATCCGAAGGTCGTCGGTGTAAAACTGTACGCCGGAGTTTCAGTGGGGGACCTCTCAGTTCCAAGCGCAGAAGACCAGAGATTGGTTTATAGGGAAGCAGCGAAGGCAAACTATAACGGTGTGATAGCGGTGCATTGCGAGGAGGAAAGCCTTGCTCAGCCCGCAAAATGGGATCCCGCAAAGCCGGCTTCCTGGAACGAAGCCAAGCCTCCCATAATGGAGATTGTAGGGGTGGACAATCAAATACGGTTTGCAAAGGAGGAGGGCTTCATGGGCCATCTGCACATCTGCCACGTCTCGACTCCTGAAGCGGTGAGCCGCGTGCACATAGAGAAGGAAAAGATGGAGATAAGCTGCGGGAGCACACCCCACCATCTTACCCTTTCGACAGAGATAGACATGGACAGCGAGAAAGGCATCCTCTACAAGGTAAACCCTCCCATAAGAGGGCGCATAGCCATGCTGGAAATGAGGAGGCTCCTTAAGAAAGGGTGGATAGACTTCATAGAGAGCGATCACGCCCCACACACATTCGAAGAGAAGACACAACCGCCATTCATGTCGGGCATCAGGAGCCTGGAAGGCTACGATCTTCTAATTGAAGGTCTACTGAAAGACGGATTTACAGAGGAGCAGATAGCAAAGCTTACCTATTCTAACATAAAGCAGGTTTATACAAAAATAAGGGAATAAATATCAAAACGCCATAGTGACAGTTGATGATATGCAATTAGTACGAACTGTTGAAAGACAATCAAAGTCGCAGTCATTGCCGACCCTGAGCACCCCTGCATTAAGAGAGCAATTGATGTCAATACTGGATCGGAAGTTTTTAAGCTACGGCAAACTACTCGACCGCGCAAGAGAGGACGCCAATAAAGACATAAAACACAGACAAAGGGACATAGACAGAGACTTTGCAACCATTAATCGGGACACTATTCACCTGTCCGTGCTTTATCATGTAGTAAAACACGATTTGGACAAGGAACAACGCCAAAAATATGAGGAAGAATGGCTCAACGCAGCCCAAAAAATCGAAGAACTGAGCAAAATCACCGACACTGAAATACAAACACTTGATCTGGAAGAGCACGGCGCTAATGCCCTGCGCCAGGCTTACCGTGAGTCAAAAACGCGTCATGATTATAGAAGACATGTGACCGTTCTCTTGGAAAACGAGGATGAGGAGTATAATAAGCTGTTAAGTCTTCTTGAGCGCCACGGCATTGAGCCAAGGTCTCTCCACGATTCCGTAGAGGAGATACTTACCCCTCTCGAACGCTAGCAATCTCCAAAACGGTATAAGCTCCTGTTTTTGGTTTTGTCGGAAAAACGCCATTAAACCGACAAAGCCTAGTTACTTACTATTGCCCACATCTTTCTTTATGGATCTTTCTCAAGACATTAGCAATAGCTACATCTTCTCCATTAGGCCTCCTGACCATTTTGTAATCACCCATAAGTCTTCCTATCGCAGTTCCTAACTCCTGGCACGACGCCTCATACGGCTGACTGATTACTCTGTCTACATCAGCTCTTCTTGCAGCCAATTCGGCGTTTTCTGCTTGATTTATATGACGAAGGGTAAAGGCAAATGCCCCAGCAAGAGCCACAGCACCTAATGTTCCAGCCATACCCAATTCATACCCATACCTACGCATCCAACTTTCTCTACGCGCTACGGCTTCCATCAAATCACATCCATTAAAGCTTCTATTTTCTCATATAAATAATCTAGCATAGCGTTTTCCCTACAAAGCCCCCGCTTTCCTTCAGGAGGAAGGTAACCAATTTGTGGCTAAACCTATTTAAACCTTCCTCGCATAATATACTTCACGCATACCTGTTAGGTTAGCGTGATTTTTATCCTATGGTGTATCTTTGGCAGACACAAGCGACCACGAATTTGTCCCTATACATAAGCTGCTATCAGAAAAAGAAGCAAACGCGATACTCGACAAGCTTATGCTGAAGAGGGAAAACCTGCCAAAGATTCTTGTCGAAGATCCACAGGCAAAGAGACTTAATGCAAAGGCGGGCCAGATAATAAAGATTAACAGAAAGGACAACGGACACGAATACGAATACTTCCGATTCGTAGTCGAAGCTTAAATTGTGACTTATATGGTTTCAAACAGCAATGTGCTACTAGAGTCTTATCTGAACGCAGCATCACTAATACAGCACCAGATAGACAGCTACAACCGATTCCTCGACACCGGAATTCCAAAGGCGATGGGAGGCCAGACCCTGATAGAGCCAAGCGTAGAGGGATTCGCACTTAAACTGGGCGCAGTCAGGATCGGAAGCCCTTCGATAATAGAGGCCGACAGCTCCAGGAGGAACATCCTTCCCAACGAGGCGAGGCTCAGGAACGTAACTTATTCCGCACCAATCTTCATGGAAGTGGTTCCTGTGATAAGGGGGATAGAAAAGACCGCATCGTACGGCGAGGTATATGTCGGAGACCTTCCAATAATGGTGAAGTCAAACCTCTGCGCGACAAAGGCCATGACGAGGACACAGCTCATAGAAAACGGAGAGGATCCAGAAGACCCGGGAGGATACTTCATAATAAAAGGAGTCGAGCGTGTACTCATAGGGCTTGAAGACGTTGCTTCAAACAGGATAATCACGACAAAGGAGAAGAAGGGAACCGAGGTCAAGGGGAGGGTATTCTCTTCAACGCCTGGCTTCAGAGCCAGATGCGTGGTCACAAGAAACCAGGGAGGAAACTTCGTCGTGGACTTCCCGACGGTAAGCAAGAGCCTGGAACTGGTAATGCTACTCAGAGCGCTTGGGATGCAGGTCGAAGACATAAAGGAATACGCAAGCGAGCTCCTCTCATTCAAGAATGACATGCTTCTCAATATAGAACTCAGCCAGATCAACAAGGACGGAGGCATGCAACCATCAGACGCCCTTCTCGAGGTCGGGAGGCTCGCAGCACCCGGACAAGCTAAAGAATACCAGATAAGAAGGGCAGAGATGCAGCTCGACAGCTATCTGCTACCGCACATAGGAACGGATCCAAAGACGAGAAAGGAAAAGGCAAGATACCTACTGGAAATGGCAAGAAAGTCAACCATGGTGGCAAACAGGCTCGTCAAGCAGGACGACAAGGACAATTATGCAAACAAGAGGGTAAGATTCGCCGGAGAGCTCATGGAGGAGCTCTTCGCATACGCGTTCAGATTTTTCCTCAAGGAGATAAAGTACCAGATCGAGAGGATGAGCGCAAGAGGCAGAAGGCTTTCAATACAATCAATAATAAGCCCTGACACGCTCACTGAGAAGATAGCATACGCAATGGGAACAGGAACCTGGGTAGCGGGGCAGACTGGAGTCTCACAGGTTCTTGACAGGACAAATCTCATTGCAACCTATGCACATCTGAGGAGAGTAAAATCGCCTCTTGCGAAGAAGCATCCCCATTTCAAGGCAAGAGACGTCCATGGAACCCAATGGGGAAAGATCTGCCCTTCAGAGAGTCCTGAAGGCCAGGAAGTCGGGCTTACCAAATATCTCGCACTAATGGCAAAGGTAACAGTCGGCGCAGACGAAGAGATAACGGAGAAGGAAATAAAGAGCATAGGAAAAATAGAACCTCTCTAATGGTTATTTTATGCCTGAACGAAAACCAGAACGAAAAACATACCTGCATCTAAACGGCAGGGCTATAGGCTACATTGAGGATCCTCAGAAGTTCGTAGCGGAAGTAAGGCAGGCAAGAAGAAAGGGGCAGATATCAGGAGAGGTCAACATAGGCTATTTCGAGAGAAACGGAGAGATACATATCAACACCGACAGGGGAAGGCTAAGGAAGCCCTACATAATAGTCGAAAACGGAAAGTCAGCAATGACCGACGAACTCATGGAGAAGATCAAGAAGAAGGAGATTAACTTCAATTACCTGCAAAGAAGCGGAGTCATAGAATATCTCGATGCGGAGGAAGAGGAGAATGCATACGTCGCGCTAAGCGAAAAAGAGATAAATCCACAGACGACACACATAGAAGCAAACTACACCTCCCTCTTCGGACTTACGATCAACACCTCCCCTTACCCTGAACACAACGCCCTCGCAAGGCACGCGATGAGCGCAAACTTCATCAAGCAGGCAGAAGGACTCTACCTGACAAACTTCAACCAGAGATTTGATTCAAGGGGATACATCCTTTATTACCCTCAGATACCTGTGGTTGCTACGGCCGCATACAATTCGACAGGACTCGACACCCACGCAAGCGGACAGAACTTTGTGGTGGCGATCTCAACTTACTACGGGTACAACATGGCAGACGCCATAGTGGTCAACAAGGCGGCGGTGGACAGGGGTATGGGAAGAAGCGCATTCTACAAATCATACAGCGACGAAGAGAGGAGATATCCTGGAGGCCAGAAGGACAGATTCAAGATTCCAGCGGCAACCGCAGACGGCTACATGGGAGAGCACGCCTATGCAAAACTCAGCGAAGACGGAATAATAGAGCCGGAAGTCGCAGTCAGTGAAGGCGAGGTCTTAATCGGAAAGGTCGCGCCACCCCGATTCCTCGAAGAGAATATAGGAGCGAGCGGACTTGAGGAAAAAATGAGAGACGACTCAACAGTGCTGAAGACCGGAGAGACAGGAAAGGTTGACAGCGTCATACTGACCGAGACCTCAGGCGCGACAAAGATAGTAAAAGTGAGGATAAGGAGCGAGAGGATACCGGAGAAGGGAGACAAGTTCGCAAGCAGGCACGGGCAGAAGGGAGTGCTTGCATTGATAGTCAACCAAGAAGACATGCCATTTACGGAATCCGGAATAGTGCCAGATCTTCTGCTGAATCCCCACTCCATACCAACAAGACTTACATTCGGACACCTGATGGAGATGCTTTCAGGAAAGGCAGGAGCAGTGAATGGAGTCCATACTGACGGAACGGCCTTTGCCGAAGACGGCAAGGTCAGATTGGCGCAATACAGTGAGATGCTCAAGTCAAGCGGCTTCGATGAGAACGGGGACGAGGTTCTCTATGACGGAATAACCGGGGCACCATTCAAGGCAAAGGTCTTTACCGGAGTCGTCTACTACAACAGGCTCTACCACATGGTAAGCAACAAGATCCAGGTGAGGAGCAGGGGCAAGGTCCAGATCCTGACGCACCAGCCGACCGAAGGAAAGGCCAGACAGGGAGCCCTGAGATTCGGTGAGATGGAACGTGATGCCCTCATAGGCCACGGCGCAAGCCTTCTCCTCAAGGAGAGGATGCTCGACCAATCCGACAAGACAACAGTGCTCATCTGCACCGTCTGCGGAGAGATCGGCTATTACGACCACATAAAGAGGCAGAACATCTGCCCGCTGGACGGAAACAGCCAGCTGATTCCTGTGGACATAAGCTATGCTTTCAAGGTCCTGCTTGACGAGATAAAGTCAATGCACATCATGCCAAGCATAAAAATGAAGGAGTGAAATCATGCAAGCGGAAGCCATTGACTATATACGATTCGGAATTGTCTCGCCCAACGAGGCAAAAAAGATAAGCGTAGCTAAGCTCACAGTGCCTGACACCTACAACGAGGACGGCTATCCGATAGACGGAGGCCTTCTGGACCAGCGACTAGGGGTAATAGACCCGGGACTCATCTGCAAGACCTGCGGCGCGAGGGCAAAGACCTGCCCAGGCCATTTCGGCCACATTGAGCTTGTCAAGCCAGCAATCCATTCCGAATTCTCAAAAATAATCTACATGGTGATGCAGGCAACCTGCATGAACTGCCACAGGATCCTCCTGGACGAGGAGCAGATAGCCGAGTTGAGGAACAAGCAGCTGGAAATCACCGATGCCGCCGCGGCAGAGGTTCTCGCAAGCGGACAGGAAGAAGAATCCGCAGAGCAGCTCCAGGTCTCAAAGCAGGCAAACCAGAAGATCAAGAAGGTCAAGAGGACGAAGAGATGCCCCTACTGCCACGAAGAGCAGCCAAAGCTAAAGTTTTCACAGCCCACGTACTTCACCATAGGCGACAGAAGGCTCAAGCCTGACGAGATAAAGGACCTGCTGGCAAAGGTGAGCGACCAGGACCTCAGATTGCTTAACATAGATCCGCAGAGGAGCAGGCCGGAATGGCTCATACTCTCATCGCTGCTGGTCCCTCCGGTAAACGTAAGGCCTAGCATAACGCTTGAATCCGGAGAGAGGAGCGAGGACGACCTGACCCACAAGCTCGTAGACATAATGCGAATAAACCAGAGGCTTGAGCAGAACATAAATGCGGGCGCGCCGCAGATCATAATAGACGACCTCTGGGAACTTCTCCAATATCACGTAACCG
>CAZJZM010000038.1:0-7952 GCA_964550485.1 Microcaldota archaeon
CTCACCGGTATCGGGAGAACCATAGAAGAGGCGTGCGCTATTTTTGGCGAAGCCGCCGTTCGTTCCTCACACCAAAAAGATCCCAAAGAAGAGATAATAAACTATCTCCGGTTCACATACAGAACTAAAATCGATTTTGAAGCAGCAATTTTAATCCAAAATGAATTTCAAAACCTCCCAAAAGAAATTGAACACGAATCTCAGGAAAGAATCAAAACAGCCATACAGAACACAGAAAATCAACTTTCTGGGCGTAACTACTCCGTTCCCAAATATCGTTCAGCTGCAGGAATAGCATTTCCTTTGTTTGTAATAAACGAATTTGATATCGAAAGAACAATGAGAGAAATGTTAGTTGCAACAACAGACCAAATACTCCCCCATCTCTCAACCGCGTTACGTGAAGATACTGAAGGAAAACTTAAAGAATTAATAATAACTACTCAATCCTCTGAATCTTCAAGGAAAATCTAAAAACGGAGAAGAATCCTACAAAATCCTAAAACCAATATATTAATTTTATCACATTTTATAACTTTTAGGATTAGGTGTGCCTAGGTTAGCGGGCTTCTTTCAAAGCTATGCTAACCTTAAGCCTGATGGAAGACGAAAAAGCGAGCTGCTTTTTGCATGGAATTCAGCCGAAGAGACTTGCAAGTCCTCCTGCCGCTTCCTCTTCGCTCATCTTCTCCTCTACCTTCTCTTCCTTCTTCTTCTCAGCTGCAGGTGCGCCTGAGGCTGCTGCTGGTGCCGCCTGAACAGTTTGTGCGTTCTTTATCACATCCTTTATGTTCACGCCGGTCAGCGACTTCGCTACAGACTTTGCCATGGCCTGGTCTGGTGCCATGCCCGCAGCCTTGACTACTTCCTCAAGGCTTTTTTCGCTTATTTCCTTTCCTGCTGCATCCAAAAGGAGGGCAGCGTAGATATACTCCATATTTTTACACCTTAGTATGATTTGTGATATTATTCCTCTTTCTTTACCAGCGCATTGACGCCCTTCGCCTGGGCCGAGGCTATTCCGAGGAGCTTTTCGACTATCTCCTTCTCGTATATCTTGGCCTCGATTCCGAGCGCAACAGCCTCGTTGACAGCCTTGCTTACGAACATTGTGGCGTTGTAAGGCGTCACGAACTTTATTGCTATTGTAAGCGCGTTCGCCTGTGCGAAATCCCTTGAAAGTTCCCCTATTATGTATTCCTTGTTTATCCTGAGAACATTTTCATTGAATAGAAGATGATCCTGCATTGCAGCGCTGAGCCTTCCCTTAGCCTCAAAAGGCATCACATCAAGCATCTTGAGCGCCTTAGCTATTGGCGTTGTTATCTTTGCTCCTTTTGCAACCAGTACCTTGCTCTTCGAGATGACCACCTTTCCTTTGTCTATTTTTACGTCTATTCCTGCAGCCTTAAGATCCGTCACCGCCTGTCCAGGTGCGATGCTTGTCTCTCCTGATTCTATATTTATGTCTTCGGGCGAGATCTGATTAGGTTTTGCTCCCAATCTTATTGGATTGGAACTGACTTTGTTGTAAAGATCAATCGGATCATCGTTTGAAAGTATGAGTGCTACATTTCCAGTTATGTGAGGTTCAAGGGCCTTTAGGTCCTCGTGCCCTTCGAGTATCTTGAATATGAGGTTCTTTCTCGCTATCACGAACTTGCTGTCAGGCTTGAGCCTGTTCCTTATCTTCTGTACCAGTCGGTCGGGAATCGCCTCTATTGGCATTACACCGATTGTCTTGTAGTGCTTAAGCTCGGCCTTTGTCTTCTTTACAAACTCTATTTTTTCCTTCTTGAGCATTTTTGCACCTACATGAATTTCATTGGCTTTGACATTGTCAGTTTCACATAAACTGACCTTATGTTATTCTGACCTACCTTGGCCCCAACTGCCCTTACCACTTCGCTGACATTCTCGTATATCTTGGAAGGCTCCATGTCCTCTATGCCCACTACCGAATGGACCGTAGGGAGATATTTGCCCTTGCTTTTAATCGAAACAGAGCGGCTGAGCTCCTTAGCGATGTTTTCAATACTTACATTAGGCATTATCGGCTTCGGCATCCTGTTCCTTGGTCCCAAAAACTGTCCTAAATACCTTGCAATAAGCGGCATTGCGCTCGCCTGCGCAACCAGATCAAAGCTGAGCAGCGCCTGCATCCTCTTAGGGTCCTTTGATACTGCTTCCAACTCAGTTGTATCTATTACCTGTATGTTGTTCCTCTTTGCGCCTTCTACAAGTGTCTTGTCGTTTGCGAACAGTGCAATTCCCTTCACCTTGCCTTTTCCGTTCGGAAGCGGGACCTCCAGGTTGAGTCTGTTGTCCTGCTTCGAGAAGTCTATGTCCTTGAAGTTTATTGCTACCTCTACCGTTTGTTTGAACTTCCTCTGACCCTTGTTCTCATTCAGGAACTTTGTAAACTCTTCTAGACTTGCTGGCATAATGATCCCTCCTGCAATCTGCAGTAGTTGCGGGAAAATAAGCAACCTAATGCCTGTCCATATATTTGCATCGCAATATTTATATACACATACTCATCATTCCTAATGAGGACATAATAATGTCGATAAGAGAAAATAACCTCTTAAGATATATCGGCGGGGTAATAGTCATAATAATTGGGATAGCACTTGAAGTAATAATACTGCCATCTATCCTATCCGCCGTTGCTTCCGGATCTTTTAACTTTCCTATCGTTTCAATCTTTTTTATCTTTCCATTGCTTCTAATATTACAAGGCGCAATTTTAGCTGGACGCCCTTATCGGCATTTTACAATAGGTTTACTACTAATATCCGAATCCATAATTCTCGCAGTTCTTATTTTTTTGGGATCTGGAGTATTTCTTCAATCTTCTTATATCCTTATGTGTGCACTAATATTCATAGGGAGCTTGCTAGGAGTTCTCTATAAACCACCTAAAAGGACAAATATGCCTAGTTTTAGACGAAGTATAATTCTGCCCATTTGTCTAATCCTACTCTTTTCCGTAATTCTAATCGTCATCTTTGATCTTAGTTCCTGGTCTAGCGGCGCCCCAATAGGAACAACCTGCATTGCAACCCCTGGATTCACCTGCCAAGTTGTGCGATATGTAGCAGCAGGAGCAGGCGCGTCTCTTCCTCCAGGGAATCTAATTATGGTAATAGGACAGGATTCGGGCACCGCATGGTCAACCGTCAACGTCTACTTCGTTAACGCTTCTTATGAATATCCAGTACAATCCAGCGGTTTGAATGGAGTTTCTGGTCTTGCGGCTCCAAACACCATCTCAGGCGGTCTTGCTTCTGGAGTAAATACGACAGTGGTCCTTCCTGCGAGCTCTACTGATACAAAAACTGGCTCATCTATAAACGGTTATATTTGGGTATCTTACACAACGAATGGGTCAGACGGACATCCAGTCCAGGAGCAGATAGCAAGTCTAGTTGCAAAAGCTACATGATCTTTAGCCACAACCTCTTATCTGGCAGACAATCAAAAGCTACCGTTGAATTTATATAAACGGAACGATATCTTTATCATGAAGATGAAATGACTAAAACCGTTATGGCCTTTGGGTCATTTGACATACTGCATCCAGGGCATCTTCTTTACTTGGAGAAAGCCAAGCGCCTGGGTGACATGCTCATAGTAGTGGTCGCGAGGGACAGCAGCATAACCCTTTTCAAGAAGAGGCATTCCGCTTTAAGTGAAAAGGACAGGCTCAGCCTGATATCCTCGCTCAAGATTGTTGACAAGGCGATTCTGGGCAACAAACTCAGAAAGCCCAAAGAAAGGCTCAAGATAATCAAAAGATACAAACCTGACGTAATAGCGTTTGGATACGATCAGCGGATTGATACAACAGAGGTTAGGAAATGGCTAAGGCAAAACGGTGTCGGCGCTAGAGTGATCCGAATAAGAAATGTAGCAAATGAGAAAAGATACAAAAGTTCAGTGATATTACGAAAAATGCTGCGTAAACATCACAAAACCCCTGCTTTTTGAACCGAAACGATTACATACATTTAAAAACATACATTCCCGTATAGAATCCTAGAATATATAAAAACGGGCGACTGGTCAAATGCAGGAGAAATTTTCTAAGCCTAAGAAACTACAGTCGGCGATGGAATACCTCATGACCTACGGCTGGGCCATCCTTATAATTGCGGTAGTTCTCGGCGCCCTCTTCGGGCTCGGGTTCTTCAACTCCGCAAGCCTCGCGCCGAAGATTGCTGCTGGAGCCTGCCAGGTCTACAGGCCACAGGGACCAGCAACAACGGCATTTATTAACACGGAAGGAGTCTGCAACAACGAACTTCCGCAATATGCCGGGCAATTCAACGGAGCGACAAGTAACATAGTCACTCCAAATCTTTACGGGAATACGGCCACCGTGACACTATGGATGTATACCAAGTCAGCCGCAACCACCGAAACCGCGTATGCATATTCTGGCGGAAACTTCCTAAGCCTTTCATCTAACTGCATTGGCTTCAATGCATACGGCGTTAGTACTGCAGGATTTACAAACAGATGGATCTTCGTTGCAACAACCATAATCACCGGTCCATACTCCACCACTAACGATATCCTGTACATAAACGGCGCCGCGCAAACTCTGGGCTCCTGCGGGAGTGCGCCTACTATGTTATCCACAGGTTCCGGCAGCCCTGATACCATAGGTAGCACAGGCACATCTTCTGTCTTTAATGGCATTTTAGCAGATGTCCAGTACTACAACAGCACTCTATCTGCAAACGAGATACTTGTGCTCTATCAAGAAGGAATAGGCGGAGTGCCTCAAGCTTTGAACAGTCTTGTTGGATGGTGGCCCCTCAACGGCAATGCAAACGACTACTCCGGCAACCTCAACAATGGAGTTCCTTCTAACATGGTCTATACTACCGCATGGACTGCGGCCTACACCCCTCCTTGAAGGGCACAGCAGACTCCGTTTGTAGCAAGTATCCATAAAACACACTTTCCGAGCAAAGTTTGCGCAAAAGATACTACTAAATTGCTATGCCCCAAAAGGAAAACCCTTATAAGAATTATTATTGCATAAGTAAGCAATAGATGTTTATGGCTAGCCTATTTCCATCTGATGTGGGGATGAGTCACGTACGGGGGGTCGTGAAGATAATAAAGGATAACGGGGGAAAAATCTCAATCTCAAAACTGGCCGAGGAGTCGGAGGAGGACGTCGACGACCTTCTGCCGCTACTCGAAGCCTGCAAGCTGCTCGGATTCATAACCATAGCAAGGTCTGACATAAAACTGACGCCAAAAGGCGGAAAACTGGTCGCAGGAGCCTCAAGAAAGATAATACGTGAAAGCCTTCTCTCAATAGAGCCGTTCAAGGGCACCATAAAGGCTCTTTCAAAGGGCAGCAGGACGACCAACGAGCTTTTCGAGTACCTAAAGGAAAACGGAATCTTCCCGAAGGAAGGCGACCATTCGAGCGAGACGCTGCTGAATACCCTCCTCTCCTGGGGAGTGAGGAGCAAGCTCCTGAGCTACAATGAGGAGAACGAGACCTGGATCCTGGTGGGATAAGACATTACCCGAACAAACCTTCCGTGCAATCCAATACTTCTACTTTGCAAGAGTCGCATAGACGAAATCCATCATGTCCAGGAACTCCTTGCTTCTCTTGTCCCTGGGCCTTTTCAGCTTTATGCTCTTTATTGCTACGACCTTCGAGGGCTTTTTCGAGAGTATCACTATCTTGTCGGAAAGCTCAACGGCCTCCTCCACGTTGTGGGTTACCATAATGACAGAATTGACTGGGAGGTTCTTGTTCTTAAGGTGGTACACTATGTCGGACCTCAGCGTTTCGGCGGTGAGCTCGTCGAGCGAGCTGAAGGGCTCGTCCATGAGAAGGACGCGCGGATCCGAGACCAGCGCCCTGGCTATGCCGACCCGCTGCTTCATGCCTCCGCTAAGCACGTTCGGGAAGGAGTGCTCGAAGCCGCTCAGCCCCATCTTATCCAGCATTATGGACGCCTTCTTGTTCTTCTCCTCCTCGCCCATCTTCTCCATCATCGAGCAGCCGAGCTTGACGTTCTCGAGGTTGGTCAGCCAGGGAAGCAATGCAAAGTCCTGGAAGACGAAGGAGATCCCCTTCGAGGTGCCCTGTATGCTCTTGCCCATGTATATTATCTTGCCTCCTGTGGGTCTGACAAGCCCAGCAATTATCCTGAGGAGAGTGCTCTTTCCGCAGCCGCTGGGTCCTATGACCGAGACGAACTCGTCCTTCTTCGCATCGAAGGATACCCCGTCGATTATGTTTGCCTCTGGGCCAAGCGAATAAGAAATATCTTCAACTCCAACCATCTCCATTGACATCCCTTAGCTATAGATTCTAGAAACCCTCCTATAAAGCCTCTTCCACACAAACGTATTTAACAGTATGATCATTACGGTCAAGTTAATCAGCGCTACAAACATTAATACAAGGTTGTTTGCGGCAAGCGAAGCATCCAAGAGTTCCCCCAATCCCATTCCGACATGCGAGACTATCGTGCCTCCGACCGTAAACGATTCAGCTACTATCGAAGCGTTCCACTCCGCCGCAACCGCGGTTATGCCTCCAGTTATCAAGCCGGGTATTATGGCCTTAAAGTAAATCTTCTTCCAGGCCTCCCATCCCTTGACCCCGAATATGTTCTTTACCTCCAGGATGTTCGGCTGGAGCGTCTTGGCGACATTCATCGTGCTGAATATGATGTACCAGATGCTGCTCAGGACGAAGACTATAAGCGCAACAACCTCTCCGTAGGCAGGCGTGCCGCGAAGCGCGTTAGCTATTGCCGGAAGGAGTATCGTAGCTGGTATGGATGAGAGTATCTGGAAAAACATGAGGTACTTCGAGTTGTGCCGAGTGAGAAAGATCAGATATACGCATACGGGTATTCCTATGGAAAGCGAGATCGCAAAGGTCAGCCAGACCCTAGCAAATGAAAAAACGAGCGCCTGAAGCACCATCGCCTCATAGCCGATTAGGTAGGGGCGCAGCGCAACAACCCCTGCCGCCACCAGGATTATTACCGCAATGATTCCATACTTCACCAGCCTGTAGAGTTCGTCATAGTCCTTGCCAGCGTCAGCGTATCCGCTGATACGCCTCCCGCCTTTTCTCGACCTGGTCAACCTGCTGCCTATCCTGACAAGCCTTTCCGATCCGAGCCTTTTCATGAGCTTTGTCCCGAACTCCCCCATCTCCTGAACATAGGATGGTCTTTTTATCTCAGACGTCTTCTCTTCAACGTGCTTGTTATATCTGGTGGCATACTCCTCCCACGGTTTGAAAAAGAAGAGCCGTGTCACAACCACAAACAGTATAAAAATAACGAGCGCCAGTGCATAGGAAATCACATTTCCTGTAATTATGGGGGAAGCTATGGCGGAGCCTATCCCGATTTTTACTGTGTAATTCGCGCTTCCCGTAGAGAAGATCTCGCTCGTTACCAGATAGAACAATCCTATCGACCATGATAGTACCGACTGCTCAACGACTCTCGGCATGCATGCGGGTATGTATATCTTTTCTAATCTCTCCAGCCGCGTAAGCCCGTAAAGCTTCGAAAGTTCCGAATATTCCTGCGGAAGCGTCTTTATCGATTCATACACCCCGAAAATAATGTTCCAGATCATGCTTGTTATTATGAGGAAGATGACCGCGAGATTTATTCCAAGGCTTAGATATGTGCCTTCAAACGGAATAACGATTATGGCTATCACAAGCGGGAAGAAAGCAAGTATCGGCAGGGTTTGAAGTATGTCCACTATGGGCAGAATCATCCTCTCGGCTTTCCTGTGCGTTGCCGCATATATCCCTACGCTGACGCTAATTACAACAGAAACAGCAAGAGCGGCAAACATTCTGAGCCAAGAAGAGGCGGTGTCAACGACTAGTATTATAATAAGCCCTATAAGGCTTATGAAATCCATGATAGGAA
>CAZJZM010000039.1:0-7862 GCA_964550485.1 Microcaldota archaeon
TCTTCTAGCAATTCCAGCATTCTTTCAGAGCATGCATCAGAGTAACTTCTTCTCCGCCTCCAAAAACCATTCTTTTGGAAGCACGTCAAGGCAACCCAGTGTTCTTGCTATTCCTTTTAGGCTCATCAGGTCAAAGGCGATTCTCATTTCTAAGTCGTAATGTCCATCATACGCAGGATCTATTATAAACGCGTTGTTGTCCATTTCTCTTAGGAGAATATTTCTCGTATGAAAGTCATTGTGGGTAACGCCTTCTCCATGCATCTTTCTTAAGGCGCCATATAATTGAGTGGCAATACTTCCGCTAGAAGTTAGTACTTCATGGCGCATAAGCATATGCCAGGATAAGCTTTCTCCTTCCCACGCAAGCAGATATCCTTGTTTTCCATTTATACTTAATAACATGAATGGCTGTGGTATATTTTCCGGCATGATTGGATAAAGCCTTGACAAAGTATCAAATTCATAGATAACATTCCCGTTCGGGGTGCCCTTCAACTCTGGCTTGCCATCGGGCTGATGTGTTTTTAGGAAGAGACCCAGTTTCCTCAGTTTTTTATTCGCTTCGTCACGGTTATTAAGCCTATAAGCCATTTTTATGATATCCATTACTGTACGCGAATCCGCTGGCAACTCGGCCCTCTGTCTTAGTACTACTACTCCTCCAGCGTGTGACATGATATCATATTGGTTTTCTTCATATAAATATGTTATATAAGCTTTATGGGGTCTTCAAACTAAAACTATCCTAGCAATTCCAACATTGTCCTAGAAAGACTGATTAATATCTGGTTAGGCTGATTGTTTAGCCTTAGATTTCGCATTATTGATTTTCTTTCCTACGACATCTGAATGCCAGGATATCAATCTTTCCGTCTATTATAGATCTTACTATTTCTGTCTTGACGCGTGTTTCAAGCGTTCCTTCCTCTGAGAGACACTTCTCTGTTTGCTCAGACATTATCCGTAATGCGCTTGCAGTTCTAACAATACCGGTAAAATCATTGGGAAGTATCATAACCTTCCAACCGTTATTCCTTAGCTCAACAATTTCAGGATCTCGATCTAATTGGTTCACTCTTCCCAATAATTTCAAATCACTATAACCTTGCATGGCTGCGAAGGCTCCGAGTGTTAAAAGGAAAATTTTAGCATCTATTTTCAGTCCCTTTCTTCCCTGACCATACATGGTAGTCAGAATATACTCCTTATTCTTTCATATAAATGGCTTGCGCCAAGCTAAGATTCTCCTGTAATTCAAGCATTCTTTTGGAAAAGTAGACCTTACTCCCTTTTTTCTGCTTCGGGCTTTTTGATACCTACATGGGCCATATACTTGTAAACAATATGCCTGGCTGTCGCATAACTCACTGAGTTGTTCTTTGTTGCTTCGGCGATTATGTCGTTACGTACTGATTCTGTTTCTAAAGCCTCAAGTATCCTGTTGTTTTTATTGCCATTGTAGCTCATCGTCTTGATGGCTAACCAGACGGCTCTCTCACCGTCTTCCCCTCCTTGCATTTTATAACTAAGGATAACATCGGCACCCCTGGTCAAGGTATCCCCGTTTCTATTATACCACACCAGATTAAGGAGCGCAGCCGAGGCGGCTAGCTTTACTTCTAGGTTATTTATGGACTCTAGTGAGACCCGCACCCGGTTTATAACTGGTGGTGCTTCTCCTCTTCCCGTCCTTTCCATTCCAATGAGGATTTGATTTATTCTCTCCGTTTTCCTGCTGATGTCCGCCATGCGTCTCTGATCAGAAGTAGGGAGTGATCTCTTTACTTTTGCCCTTGACTTGGTCCTGGTCCCTCTTCTGTTTCGCTGAAGGTACATCCAGTCTAAGATGCTTGGCATCCTGCTGCCGGTTCTTGCTCCAGTTTTTTCAACTTCAGATCTTGATTTTCTAGGCATTTTTATCTTATTTATATCGCTTTTTTGATTCTTAAGCCTTTCTTTTAATGCGATTTTGCTTCGAAAAATTTAATGTTATATCAGATTTTCAGTAGTAGTTTTATATATCTGTCCATTCCCCCATGGGAAAGGGCACATAATTTTATCAATTTCGTCTAAGAAACGCCAATGCCCGAGACATTTCATTGCCAATTTCCCTAGCAGTTTCAACCAGATCTGACAGCATAGTAGTTTCTTCAAATCTCACATTCACCGCGCTCGCGAATTGTTCAAGTTTTGGTCCTCTTTTCACAGTAACTTCCACAGATTTTTTTAGTTCTTCGGTAGCCAGCTTGTCAAGATTTACATGCATTGCCCCGATAGATGAACTTATTGACCTGAAGATTAAACCTGTTTGGAGAAGCATTGCAGAGTCATCTCCTCTATATAGAGCACCCTCTATCTTGCTAAAAATATACTCTGCATTTTCCATAGTAAATGAAAATGATGCACGCGGAACCTGCTTGGCCGTCGCAGACATATCGCGCCATTGATAAGTTACTAGTCCATCAGGACGAAATTGTATCTCAAATCGACTACTTGACTGCTTATCAGAATAGATACCAGAAAGAAGAAAAAAAGGGATCCCGTCAAGATCTACGTATTGTCTAACGTTTACTGTTCTTTGTGGGCAGAGTGTGATTATGGCTTTATTATGTGGTTCAATACCCATGTCTATAGGTCTAGGAACTTCTCTCTCGGCTCTTGCAAAAATACCCATTGCTACACCTCATCTATCTTTTTGTGCCCTTTCAGATATATAGACTTATTCCTCTTTTTAAGGGTGGGGTATTTATAACTATCGTTTAACTTACGCCGTCTAGCTAACTTAACTAGATAAACTGCAGCAGTTCATGCTGAGATGGGACGGGATTCTGGCCGATTATAGCTTTATGTTGTAGCCGAAGATCCTAATTCCGAAATAGATCAGGACGATTCCCGCGACCGCCAGAAGGGCTCCCGCAAGGTTCATTATTAGTAATATAACTCCCAGCAGGGCTATTATTATGCCGGCTACCTTTCTGTAGTCGAGTCCGACGCTGGACATTTCCTTCTCAAGCTTCTGCTTGTCAGCCGCTATGGTGCTTTCAGTGGAAGACGCTTTCTTGGATTTTTTCCTTGTTGCCATGTGAATTACCTAATACAAATAAAACAGTTAAGTATATAAAGAGCAATAGTAGCTCAGGCGACGTTTCATTTCTTATTCATATCCTGATCAAGAGTATCAAGTCTTTTCGTCAGCTCATCTAGAAGGGGTTCGATCTCCTCTTCCAGTGTCTTGAGGCTAAAAACAAAACCATTGAAGCAGGAAAGGCAGATGAATCTTTTAGGATATTTGTCATTAGTTACCGTCCTGTTAGAATTTTTACCGCACACTATGCAGACTTTTGCATCCGTATCGCCAACTGTTTTCTTAATGCTTTCCTTTGCCTCAGAATTAGTTGCCTTATTTTTACTCGACATTTACTCACAAAATAAAATAATCTTAGCCCTTTTTACAGAGCTAAGAGGTTAAGAAAAACCTTGAATCGGGCCTTTTCTCCAGCAGATTACTTCTTATGCTTGCCATTGTTTCCTGCGAATATCACTACCACGCCTATTAGGGCTACCAGTATGCCTGCTATTTCCTGGAGCTGCGCGTTGTAGCAGTTCTGAGCGCCCTGTCCTCCGAAGATTGAGGTTATTGCGGTCGCTATCTTACCATAAATAGAATTGCAGCCGCTTATCACAGTGTAGCCATGCCATAATACGGCAAGCCCTACCAGCACAAGAACTATTCCCAGAATAATTTTCCATACGTCTACCATGTATATACCTACGGGAAGTTAGGATGGTTAACTATTTAAATGCACGCACTCTGCAACAACCTTGGTACCCTATGCAGATAGGTTTTTCTGCAGGCCTCTGCCCGTATGGAAAGAGTATCAGGGCGCCATGCCGGTCCAGTTCATGTGCATCCAGCCTGAGGTGACGTTGCTCAGCGGTCCTACGCTTCCCACAGGGACCAGGTTGCTAAGGACATAGGCAAGCGAGGCGAAGATCGAGATTCCTATGAGGGCGAAGACCAGGAGCACCAGCAGCGACTTGATCAGCATTACAAGCAGCGCATTAAGCCTTGTTATCTTCTGCTGCTCGGAGAGCGCTATGACTATAACCACCAGGCTCCAGATAGGAGCCACTATGATGAACAGGAGGTTAAAGATTGGTATGACGCCGATCCAGAGAAGGAGCAGCAGCGGAAAGAGGCCGAACACCAGCGCGGTGAAGGTCCTGTCATAGCTTCCCTTCCAGACCTTTAGGAAGTGCTTCGCTATTATCTGGTAGATTATCGCGTCTATGGCTATGCCGAGAGGCAGCGCTATGAAGAAGAGGAGTATGCCTCCCCAGATCAGCGAGAGGTATGAAAGGGAGGTGAACAGTGGACCGAGATGTGCCAGGAGAGTGCTTGCACCGAACCTGTGGACGCCGTCTCCAGCCGCGATTCTCAGGCTCCCGATAACCACGTAGGCGATGAACGGAAGGACCGCCATCGTATAGTAAAGCTTTACCGCGCTCCAGAAGTCGAGCTGCCTCTTTGAGTATTTCCCAGGGTTCCAGACGAGGTTCCAGAAGAACCTCAACTCATCCATATATGTCATGATATCCCCTTTGCAATTCATCCCAATTACACTGGAACCGATAAGAATAAAAGCATTTCAACGGCTGGTTGACTCCACTCAAATCCAGCCATCGTATCCGGAAGATCTGCGTTATCAAGGTAATATTCCTTTAAGCATACAGTTGGAAGAGCATTTGAAGATTTTACCTGATTTTGAGCAACCCCCTAGGAAATTGGCTTTAGTGGATAGGTTTGGAGCATCTTTGCGGCTTCGGCCTTTCGTCTTTCTAGTTCTTTAACAACTTTATTCATAGTTGGGTCATCCTGCATTCCAAGTTTTAGAGCCAGTCTTTCAGTAACTCTTAGAGCATTTGGAGCACCTAAAGAAATAATACCTAAGGCCTTTCTCCTGACTGGTCTAAGCATATCAGGAGTTAGGTTGCAGATTTCTATCATATCCAATAAATCTTTAGCTGAGATTTTGACTGATCTAGGATCATATCTTTTTAGATACTTCAAGAAAGATTGACCACACTCCCCCATGTCTTCCTCATTCAGATCTCCCAGTTCCTTCAGTTCTCTAATCTTAGAAATGTCGCCTTCTCTAGCGGCTTTCTTCACAGCAATTTGAAATGATGCCTTTAATGGTATCATATCCTCACTTGTTAGCCCTCCCTGATCAGCCAGTAGTATAGCTTCGGAACTCACTCCCGAAAAGGCACAGTCTAATGATACAATATCTTTTTCAAGAGCAAGCTTTACCCCACTTAGAAAATAATCCCTGCTTGTTCTCATGTCCTCCGGCTTAAATCCCATGAAATTCATTAAGGTCGCTACATCCGCTGTGAAAGCTCCTTTCGCAAATATTTCGATAGCCTGCCTGCCTCTTTCTTCTGTGTCGGCATTTGGTTCCTGACCTATAATCCTTCTCAGACTTCTAAATAGTGCATCTTTGTCTTCTTCATGATATGTTAATGCTCCTCTTAGATCCCTAAAGAAAACTCGCCAATCTCGCGATCCTTCCTTATATCTTGCTGAAGTGTTGCTCATAAAATTATCTTTATTCTAATTCCAAATTGGAGTGTCTTTTGATATATATGCTTTCCTTATACTTGATTTGTCCAATAATTTATTGACGGAAGTTCGATTCCCTAAATCGCAATTTTGTTGAAGTTGTCTTCAGAATAGCGCTGGAAGTTTTCTTACTGTTGGTAAGAACCTCTTGTAGGCAGTCTATCAGATTGTCGGCTGAGCTAAAGCATAGGTTTTTAAGACGGAGAAAGGCTTATGAATCAAAAAAACAGTAATTGTATTGTGGTAAAATGTCAACAACATTGAAGAGAATAGGAGCTTATGGGGTTGCGGCGTTAGTTGTGGGTACAGTTAGTTTTGTTGGTGGAAAACAGTATGAGGCAAAAATTCATCCATCAGCAGTTCCGCCAGCACTTGAAGAGCTTGTTAGGGAATATAATAAGGGAAATGTCCGAGGGTATTCCTATGAAATAGGAAAACCGAGGAAGTTTCAGCCAACCGAGCCTCTTCCGCAAGAACTGGCACCAGCAAGAACAATAAGAATATGATTTATTAGATTAGTGGTTCAACCACCTAAACCGCAATTTTGTCAACGGTTGTCGTCAGAATTGGTTGAGTCCCGGAAGGATAGCCCGACAGAGCCTGGTCTTGGACAACTGTTTCCCTATATTACCCCGAGCACGAAAAGTAAGAGGATAACTAGGCCAACGAAGGTGACCAGATAGACCGGCTTGTTCCATCTCCAGACCTTGCTTCCGTCCAGAGGGTATATCGGGAGCATGTTGAAGACGGCCAGCCAGAGGGAGATGAATAGGGTCTCGCCCACCATCACTCCTATGTATCCGTTGGCGTAGCTCCTCGGAAGGAAAATCCAGATTGTGAAGAAGATTATGAAGACAACAAAGTTTGTAAGGGGGCCTGCAAGAGAGGTTAGGCCGTCCTGCTTCCTTGTGAAGGAATTTGTGTAAATCCATGTGGCTCCCACAGATCCGATGAGGAATCCCAACCATCCGCTCACAATCGCAAGAAGTATCCCAAGGTCCCACCTCTTAAAAGCTGCAGGCGCACCGTAGCGCTGCGCGACTATTTTATGCATGTATTCATGAAGTATGAAAGAGAGCGAGACAGCCACAAATGCAATTGGCAGATAGAAGAGGAAGCTGTTGCTGCAGAGCAGTTTCAGAATGTCCACTGCTCCGGAGCAGGCGGATAGCTCGGATCCGAAGCCCCTGCTCAGGACAAAGCTGAAGCCGATGGAAAGCGCGGCGTCAGCTATTATCAGATCTTCTATTTCCTGCGATAGAGTAAACTGTGACCTATTCATTCTTTCACTTTGCGTATATACAATGACCGTAGGAATACTTATAAATTATCTTGTTAAAGATATTAATCGATAGCCCCATAGTCTAGCGGTCACTCTTGAATATGAAAAGAGCTGTAAAAGGACATCGGGCTCTGAACCCGGTAACGCCAGTTCGAATCTGGCTGGGGCTATCGCTCGACGACAAATCGACGACAAAAAGACAAGCTAACTTAGAATCTTTTCGGCGATTCTACGTTTTTAGACTGAATACTTGTTCTTTTATTCTTATCTTCTGATAGACTTGAAAGGAGGTAAACCTAGAATTTCAGAGGTAAAAGGTTTATTCATAAATGCCGGAGGTAAACCTCTTTCTAAGAATGTTTAGAAGTTAATCTAATTTACGGCCTTCAATCTTTAGCAGCTCTGCACTTCTCGTCTTGCATTTTTTTAGCTGCCATTAGTTCTCGGATTATGGCACGCAGGATTAGTCTTTTTCTCTCGCTGCTGATACCAAGTTCTCCGAGAAACTTTTGGATTTTCTTAGCTCCATAAGGATCTTCTTCCATATGGCTTTGGAGCCATCTGGCAATGTCCTGTGGATATGAGGTATTCACTCCTCCCATACACGGAAGTATATATCTGCTCAGGATCATAATTTGTCTTTCTATGCTGATGCCAAGACTTCCAACAAACTCAGTAACTGCAGAGACATCGTCTATTGGCCTGTCTCGTTGTAGCTTGCTAAGAGCGCGAGCAGATTCAGATGTTCTTGTCGTAGTATCGTGTTTTGTTTTTTTCAAAATTAATACTGTAGCAGTATTTGTGTCATAACCGTTAATACTAAATGTTTCTCCAAAGTGTACGTGGTTTTCTCTTAGGAAAAAAATACCATACGACAAATAGCTCGAGGGATATTGCGACCAGGACCCGGAACGAAGTGTATCAAAATATCCAAAATCACCTCTCTGATCA